>CANFME010000118.1 GCA_947448305.1 Burkholderiaceae bacterium | reverse complement strand
GCTAACTGCTCTGCAGCTTCAGGTGCCATCTCCGCCGTTTTCCATAAAATGGAAGCACAACCTTCAGGCGAAATTACTGAATAGGTAGAATATTGAAGCATCAACACCATATCACCCATCGCAATCGCAAGCGCCCCACCAGAACCACCCTCACCAATAATGGTAGAGATAATCGGTACTTTTAATTCTGCTTGGGTATACAAGTTGTGACCAATCGCTTCGGATTGATTGCGTTCTTCAGCATCGATACCCGGAAAAGCACCCGGGGTATCAACAAAGGTAAACACAGGAATATCAAACTTTTCAGCCAGACGCATAAGGCGCATTGCCTTACGATAACCTTCAGGTTTACTCATTCCAAAGTTACGCATAGCGCGCTCTTTGGTATCTCTGCCCTTTTGATGACCAATCACCATACAAGCAGAACCATTAAAGCGGGCTAAACCACCAATGATGGATAAGTCATCCGCAAAAGTCCTATCGCCATGCAACTCATGAAAATCAGTAAATAAATACTGAATATAGTCAAGGGTATAGGGTCTTTGAGGATGCCTAGCAATTTGCGAAACTTGCCAAGGCGTTAGCTTCGAGTAAAGCTCCTTGGTTAATTGCTGGCTTTTATCAGCAAGTCTTGAGATCTCATCTGAAATATCAACTGCAGACTCATCCTGAACAAAGCGCAATTCTTCAATTTTGCTTTCTAGTTCAGCGACAGACTGCTCGAAATCTAAGAAGGTGGTTTTCATGGGATCATTTTACAACTGTTCTGTGAGCTTGCGAAGTCAAAATGATGAATACTTGCTTTATCTAATATTAAATCAAGGACTTACAAGGGTATATTTTCTATTCGAGGGATTTTTCTCAACAAAATATCAAACCCGACGGCGTTTTTTGAACTGAAATCAGTAATCTACTGGAATAGGATCAAGACTGCGCCAGAGGTACCAAGTTGCCACGGTTCGGTAAGGCGCCCAATTTGCTCCGACCTCACGCGCTTCGCTACGTGTTACGGCTTCACCACTGAAATAGTTTTTGGAAATCCCTTTTAACAAACCAACATCATCTAGAGGGAAAACATCCGGGCGTTTTAAATTAAAGATTAAGAACATTTCCGCCGTCCAACGACCAATGCCACGAATCGCCGTCAACTCTTTAATGATGGCTTCATCCTCTTGCAAATGCCATTTCACCCTACTCAGGCCTTGGTTTTGAAAATGATCAGCCAAATCCTTGACGTATTCAATTTTCCGAAAAGATAAGCCTGCCAAACGCATCAACTGCGGATCTAAATCGATGACGGATTTAGGTGTCACTTTTGGCATTAAGGCTTCAAAACGATTCCAAACAGATTGCGCTGCAGCTACCGAAATTTGTTGGCCGACAATCGACCTTGCCAAAGTTAAAAAGGGGTCACCACGCGAGATGATGCCGCGATCCTTCAATTTCGGAATCAGCTTTTTTAAAATACGGTCTTGCTTCATCAAGACCGTACAAGCTTCTTCCCAGTAGTCCTGCTGTGCTGAGTCATCCTTCACGATTATTCTTTGCGCCAGATGGTGAGACCACCTGGTTTATCCTCTAGGACAATTCCTTTAGCCAACAAATCATTTCTAATTTGATCCGACAACTGGAAGTTCTTATCTTTTTTCGCTTGCAAGCGTGAGGCAATCAACTGCTCAATTTCTTCTGCAGAAATCGACAGCACTCCACCTTGCAAATAGGCTTTGGTAGTTCTCTCGAGTAGACCCAACTCATTGGCGAGTGTTTTCAAAGTACCTGCTAACTGAATATAGCGCGCAGAGACAACGCCCCCAGTGAGACGATCTTTTTCTTTGTTAGTTTCGGTCGCAAGATTAAATAGAACGGCAATCGCTTCTGGTGTATTAAAGTCATCATTCATTGCTACATTAAAAGCGTCCACAAAAACTGGATCGAGTGACTTTTCTGAGCTATTCAAAGAGTTTTCATTAGACACATCTTCCAGTAGAGAAAGTGCCGTATACAAACGCTCTAAACCTTGTCTCGATTCATCTAAAGTGGCATCACTGTAATTGACGGGACTACGATAGTGGGCTCTTAAAATAAAAAAGCGAATCACTTCAGGATCGTATGCCTTTAAAACATCTCTGAGCGTGAAAAAATTATTTAAGGACTTCGACATTTTTTCATCGTTCACACGAACGTGACCGTTATGCATCCAATAATTCACAAACTCTGGATCCTTCGACTCACCGTTCTCATCAAAAGTCCGAAATACCCCTTCAGATTGAGCGATTTCATTTTCATGGTGCGGAAACTGCAAATCGGCTCCACCACCATGGATATCAAAGTGCTGCCCTAGTAAATCACAAGACATCGCAGAACATTCGATATGCCATCCTGGACGACCCTCGCCCCATTTAGAAAGCCACCGAGTATCGGCTGGCTCTTCTGGTTTGGCTGATTTCCAAAGAACAAAATCCAGTGGATCCCTCTTATCGCCAACAATAATGACGCGTTCGCCTTCTTCTAGCTCATCGAGTGACTTACCAGAAAGCTTGCCATACCCTGGAAAGTTACGAACGGAATAAATCACATCACCAGAGTCTGCTTGGTAAGCTAAATCTTTTTCAATTAACTTCCCAATTAAGCCCTGCATCGAATCGATATAGTCGGTAGCACGCGGCTCAGCATCGGGATCCAAAACCCCTAACAAGCGCGCATCTTCATGCATCGCATCAATAAAGCGTTGCGTTAAAGCCTTAATGGACTCGCCATTTTCTACGGCTCTTTTAATGATCTTGTCGTCAATGTCCGTAATATTGCGAACATACTTGACCGCGTAACCACTGGCTCTGAGCCAACGCACTACCATGTCAAATACAACCATCACGCGAGCGTGCCCGACGTGACAATAGTCATACACCGTCATGCCACACACATAGATTGAGACTTTCCCCTCTTGAATGGGACGAAAATCTTCTTTCTGACGATGTAAAGTATTATAAATTTGCAACATATATGTAATTAGACGTTTTGGTTGTTTTGATTGTAAGTCGGACTTAAAAGTAATTAAAGATTCTGTATTGTAAAATGGTAATAATTACGGTTCGATAGTATATTTGAATTTTTATGAATTCAAACAATGATTCCTTAACTAATTGAGTGGGATTAAAAAAATTTCTCAATTGGTAGTAATTTAGAACAATACCATTTCATCGTCATCTTTTAAACGACTATACACTTGAACACTTCAAACAAGAAACTCATCCACCTAGCCCTGCCAATCATTGCCGCAGTGTTAATGAGTGCTTGTTCAACGCCACTCAATAGTTTGTTTAGTCAAGATCCCTTAATCATTGCCAGATCAAATCCAGTCGTGATGAACCCCGACCACGTGGTTCCAAGCTCTTTAGAAGAAGCGAGTAATTTACCGCCGCAAAACTTGGGACTATATTCGCCAACGGGGTTGTCGACCTCAATGACCGCGAATAATACCGGAATGCAGTCCACCCCAATGACTCCCTCTTTAGCTACCCCATTTATGGTGCTGAAGAACGCAGAAATAGCGCAATCCTCACAAAGTGCACTGCCCTTAAAAGTTAATACCTTAATTAAACAAAAACAATGGGACGCAGCACTCGCAGAAATTGAAATCGCAGCCAAGAAGAACCCCAAAAATGTTCAATTACTTTTTGTAAAATCTCGCATTTTGATTGAAAAAGGTCAGTTAGAGCAAGCGCGCTTAACCTTACTTGATCTGATTGAGAAATATCCAGAGTTACCAGAACCCTACAATAACTTAGCGGTACTGTATGCCAATGCCGGCAAACTGGAGCTCGCGCGTGAAAATTTAGAAATGTGCCTCAAGCTCTCTCCCGGTTATGCCACTGCTTTACAGAATTTAGGCGATGTTTATACCAAGATAGCAGCTCAGCATTATGCCAAAGCCTTTCAGAGTAACCGCCGTCTATCCGAAGCCCAAAGAAAGCAGAAACTAGCTGAAGCAATCACGGAGTAAGCAATCGACAATACGCAGTGATTTGGTTTGTAAAAATGTTTTATAGTAAATTTAAAGTTTGTAATTGTTAATATTTTAAAAAGGAAAATAATGTCTTCAGTTCAATTCACCACCAATCATGGTAGTTTTACTATCACTCTTAATGAAGAACTAGCACCAAAAACAAGTGCCAACTTCTTAGAATATGTCAATTCAGGTCATTACAACAACACGATTTTCCATCGTGTGATTAAAGATTTTATGGTGCAAGGCGGTGGTATGGAGCCTGGTATGAAGCAAAAAAAGACCAATGCTGAAATCGAAAACGAAGCAAGTAACGGTTTAAAAAATACCCGTGGCACCGTCGCTATGGCTAGAACCAGTGCGCCGCACTCTGCCTCATCCCAGTTTTTCATCAACGTGGTTGATAACGCATTTTTAAACTACTCTTCACCAACACCACAAGGTTGGGGATACGCTGTATTTGGTGAAATCACAGACGGTATGGATGTAGTGGATGCGATTCGTAAAGTCCCAACAGGTAGCACTGGATTTCATCAAGATGTGCCGAAAGAAGATGTTGTCGTCATCGAAGCTAAAGTGATCTAATTTCAACTGTATGATTTCTTATGACAACGCGCTGATTATTTCTGATATTCATTTAACGCCGGCGTATCCCTATACGGCTAAGCGTTTTATTGAGTTTTGTGAAAATGAAGCGCGTACGACACAAGCGGTCTTTATTATTGGTGATTTGTTTGAATTTTGGGTGGGAGATGATGCACACTTGCATACTCCCTTCCATTTGGATATTGCCAAGCATCTTAAAGCCCTTACCGATAGCGGTGTGGCGGTGTATTTTATGGCTGGTAATCGTGACTTCATGCTGGGAGAGTCTTTTAAGCAACTCGCACATTGGCAAGTCATACCAGATCCATCATTAATCTCCATTGGTGGTGAAAAGTGGTTACTGACGCATGGCGATGCCCTCTGTACTGCAGATCCTGCTTATCAGTTTTACCGTAATTTAACGCGTTTCAAGTGGTTGCAAAAATTATTTATGCAAATACCCATCAGCTATCGTAAGAAAATGGCTGAGCGTCTTCGTAGAAGAGCCACGATTAAATATCAACGCAAGCAGTACTTTGATCTTGCGCAGGCGAATATCAAAGGAGACGTGACCTTAGAGGCTTGTGCCAAGATGACCCAAAACCTCGGTTGCACAAAACTGATTCATGGTCACACCCACCGCCCGAAATATCATGAAGAGTCCTATGACAATCAGACTTGGCAACGTTGGGTACTATCTGATTGGGATTTAGACCACCCAGAAATGCTGCCTCATGCCAGCGCATTTCGAATTGATAAGAGTGGCCTTAAGGTAGTCAATCTCATTGCTTGAACTGCATGACATTGAGCGAGAGATTGAGCTAGAGATTGAATCTAATTTTTTAATCTATTAATTAATCGAGAATCTGCGCCATTTGCGCAAAGATTCTAGCGTTAGCAGCCATAATCTGACCGGTTTGGAAATGCGTTTCATTGCCTTTATAGTTACCTACTAAGCCGCCCGCTTCCTGAATGATTAATACCCCTGCTGCCATATCCCAAGGCTTTAAATCTGCCTCAAAAAAGCCGTCAAAGCGACCCGCGGCAACATAAGCTAAATCGAGAGAAGCAGCACCAGGACGGCGCAGACCAGCGCAAAGTCTAGTCATTTTTCTAAAGTTTCTAGTGTACGTATCCAAATCTTGATCGTCCCTAAACGGAAAACCAGTACCGATTAAACACTCAGATAATCTCGTTTCATTCGCAACGCGCAAACGACGATTATTCAAATAGGCACCCGCACCTTTGGTGGCCGTAAAGAGCTCATCCCGACTGGGGTCATAAATAACACCTTGTTGCAATACGCCATTTACCGCTAAGGCAATGGATACTGCAAACTGAGGAAAGCCATGAATAAAATTGGTAGTGCCATCAAGGGGATCAATCACCCACACATGATGGTCTTGGTCAGGATCGTCCTGACGTACTGCATCTTCCCAACTCATTGCGCCTAATTGTTCACCATCCGCTCTGATATAACCCGTTTCTTCTGCTAAAAAATTATGGTGGGGATAAGCCTCACGCAGTACTTCAATTACGGCAGTTTCCGCAGCGCGGTCTACTTCCGTTACATAATCGTTTTGTTGCTTACGAGCAACTTGCAGACGTTCAATATTCAGGGCAGCACGACTAATCACCGTGCCAGCATTACGAGCGGCTTTAATAGCCACATTCATCATTGGATGCATAGAATTCTTTATAGTAAATGAACAACATGTTGCGCAAATTGGTAAAGAGCAGGTTGGTTTTCATACCAACTAATCTGCTATTTTAACCATTATTTCCCCAAAAAGCCATTGTTCTGCACTCATTGCTACAATGGATTAACCCTATTTTTCATAAGTCACAGATGAAATCAGTCCATTGGATATTGCATCAAACCTCTCATAACGGCAATGTTGGTTCAGCCGCTCGCGCCATAAAAACAATGGGCTTTAGCGAGTTAGTACTCGTCAGTCCCAAGGATCCCAAAGCCATTCAAAGTTTGGATGCGATTGCACTCGCCAGTGGGGCAGAAAATGTATTGCAAAGTGCCGTGCTAGTAAATAATCTGAGTACGGCCTGTCAGAATCTGCCAATTGTATTTGGTTTAACTGCCCGCGACCGTGAGTTTGGGCCACCTTCGATTACCTTAAAAGAAGCCTGTCAAATCGCCGTTGAGGCTCTAGCAAATGGTCAATCCGTCGGGTACTTATTTGGTACGGAGCGCACCGGTCTCGAAAACGAAGACTTACAATACTGCTCGCACCGAGTTTGGATTGATGCTAACCCCGCTTATTCCTCGTTAAACCTCTCGCAAGCCGTCATGATCTGTGCTTATGAACTGCGGCAAACGCAAATACAAAGCGGTCTGACCAATGCAACACTGCTCAATAGTACCGAGCGTAGTAGTGAGAAAGCAACCATTGGGGCAGTCAATGCTGCACTCG
>CANFME010000117.1 GCA_947448305.1 Burkholderiaceae bacterium | reverse complement strand
GACCGCACGGGCAACTTATTGCTCTTATGCATTTTCCATGCACTGCGATAAGAGATACCCTTAGTTTTTGCCCAAGCGCTTAATTTCATGAAAATAATATAGCACATTGAATCATAAAAGGCAATGTTTTTTTATACAGTTGTCAACCCGTATAAAGCCTATTCAAATTGGGAACCTCACCATTCAGTTCAAACTGACATCGCCTAGCAAGCTTATTTGGGCGGATCGACCTGCTATGCGTGTAGTTCAGGCTCTTCATTGGCTCAAGGATAGTATTAAAGAAAAAGATTCCACTGCCCAATATGAGATTAAAGCAACCCTATTCAAGATTTTCAATGACCCTAAAGCTGGTGCAAGCATTCAGCGGGATCTAAAAAAGAATCTGTCAAACCTACCCACTTGGATGCATCCTTTTCTTAAGGATATTTCTAAAGATCTATCCCAAATACCTAACTCTCAACCAACCGACGAAAGATGAATAACAGTTTTCTTAAGATTCTTCAAACTATTATTCTTGTGCTTTGATATTAAGCATTTTTAAACGCTCAGCGTATCTAGTTTGCTCAGATTCCACAAAGGCTTTGAAGTGTTCTGGGCTATCTATCACAGGGTCTAAACCAATTTGAACAATGCTATCTTTCACCGATTTATTTTCAAGGGCCTGTTGAATCAGTTGTTGAATTTTATTGACCGTATCGGGTGGTGTTCCAGCAGTTGTAAATAAGCCAAACCAGCCTCCGTCAATTTCAAAGTTAGGAAACCCTTGTTCTGCAACGGTAGGAACGTCTGGAAGAAAAGATGCTCGTTTTAGGCCCGTGTAGGCGATCGCTTTAAATCTTCCATCCTTGATATAGGGAAGTACTGATGGAGGTGTTGTTATTAATACTTGAATTTGTTCGCCCAGAAGAGCGGTCGTTGCCGGACCAGCACCCTTATAAGGAATATGGGTCATATCAAGTCCCATTTTCTGGTTAAAGTATTCACTTGAAATATGCAAATGATTACCATTGCCTGGACTTCCGTAAGAGACTTTATTTTTAGGATCCTTGGCGAATTTCAAGAAATCATTCAGATTTTTGTAAGATGATTTTGCGTTAACCACTACCAGCAGTGCTTCGACATTCCCAAGATTAGTAACTGGGATTAGATCCTTTTTCAAATCAAACGGAAGCTTTTTGTAGTAACTTGGATTCACCACAATTGATGATGAAGTAACTAAGAGCGTATATCCATCCGGTTTAGATTTGACGACTAAATCAGTACCAATAATGCCATTTGCGCCTGGGTGATTTTCAGTATAAAAGGATTGATTATTTTTTAAGGTTAATTCTTTTGCCAAAATCCGCGCTAATGAATCTGGTGTGCCTGTTTCAAAAGGAACAACCATTTTTACCGTTTTTGCTGGGTAATTTTGAGCCCAAGCAAATGGCGCTATCAAACAAAGAAGTAAGCTAGTTATAAGAGTTTTCATGTTGATCACTTCGTTGAGTTATCTGTTGGAGTTGGGATTACATCTTTGGTTGCGCCCTTCCAGCCATGTTCACTAATATCCACCACTACACCATTCGGATCAAAATATTTGACTTCATAAAATCCGCCGTCATGCCGAACGTCACCCATCCAATAAGTTGCACCATTTTTTTCTAGTGATTTCCTGATTTGATTGACATCATCTACCCAAAATCCTAAATGATGAATCCCCACAAAGTTCGCTCCGCGCTCACCAGCTGAAGTATCATTTTTATACTTTAGTAAGGCCAAATTTACTGTGCCATCACTCAAATAAACACCTTTCGCATTTTCCCAATCTGTCCCGCCCACTCTTTTCATATCGAAAGTGTCCATATAAAATTGAGCGGCGGATTCTGGATCCTCAACTGTCAGGGTGATGTGTCGAAGTTTTGCCATATTTGTCTCCATATTTTTATTTTTCGAATTGTTCTTTAAAAACATCTTACAACACACCATCAAGCTTGTCTCATTCAGCGGTTCCATCTACTTGAACATTTCTGTCCTTGTTAACTTTTGCATAGGATGGAATCGCATCTATTGAGTAGATAGGTTGGGAAATGTTTCATATGATGTTGGAAGTGGCTAGCGGTCGCAAGCAAACATTTGCGGAGCAATGGAAGTTACATAATGCAATTTCTTTATTTAATCCTGCTCCAGTAACCTAAATTAAGCGTCTTCTAGCTTGGTATTGGCTTCAAGGACTCGAACTGTGTTTTAAATTTTTGAGGCTAAATAAGATACCAAATATTATCTTATTTAGCTCGTGTCACTAAACTCAGTTGATACGCTTCAAAACCCACATAGGCTATTTAAGTTGATCAGCTACTTTATCTAAAGCAGCTTTTGCACAAGCTTCGTCTTTATCACCACCAGGTGCGCCAGAGATCCCTATGCCGCCAATTGTTTCATCACCAAACTTAATAGGTAATCCTCCTTGATTAGCGATTACATTACTTAGATGGATTAAGGCAAACGTTGGGTCATTTTTTAAGCGAGTCACAATCTCACCGGAGGGTACACGAAAGGTTCGCGCTGTATAAGCTTTTCTAAAACTATTTTCAACTGTATGCATTCCAGTATCATCGCCACGCACTTGAACAATGATTTCTCCATTCCTGCCAACTACAGTGACTGATATTACATAACCATTATTTTTACAAGTAGCAATTGCCGTCTGAGCCATCGTCATGGCAATTGAAGCAGTCATATCTTTATGGTTCAGAAGCTGAGCCTGCGAACTGGCTACAAGCATGAATCCTAGACATGACACAACTGATTGAGTTAGTAATTTTGAAAACTTTTTCATCTTTATCTCCTTTATATTCATTTATCCCATCCTAAGCTCCTCATCCTATTTTCGTAAGAGGAGTAAACCCTAAGACGATTGTTTCAATGAAGTGTTATGAATCAACAGCCTTAGTACTCGCTTCAAACGCTGCTACCGTGTTTAAAATCTCTGCAGGAGAAATAAGGTAATCGGTTTTATTTTCGATTGCTCGTGCAAAGGCCTCTAGTTGAAACTGTAAGGCATTAATCGGCGCAAACTCTTTGACGACAGAATCTTTACCTGACATGCTCTGAATACTTTGCAAGGGACCCCGCGATTCTATATTGCCCTTTTGTCCAAACACATGCACTCGCCAAAATACCGGTGATGGTCTTGGCGAAGATAAAAGTCCGGTTGCACCGGATTCAAAATCGACTATTAAGGCCAAAGTATCCATCGTACCGCCATCCATTTGGCGATAAATACCCTCTACTGATTTGATTGGACCCATTAAGTTCGTAAACGCATCAACGATATGAATTCCCGTTGCGGTTAAATTTCCACCGGGTACATTTTCTGGCAGATCACGCCAAGAGGTTTGGAAATTTTTTAAATTCTCATTGGTAAAGTTCCCCTCAATATGGATCAACTTACCGAGCTCACCCGATCTTACAACCCGTTGCACATGTTGCATCGATGGCCAAAAACGCTTATCGTGTCCCACACCAATTAAGACCTGATGTTCTTGGCAAACAGCTACTGCCTGGCGCGCTTCGTCTAAAGTAAGGGCAAGGGGTTTTTCGCAAAAAACTGCTTTACCCGCTTTAGCTGCTGCAGTAATTTGTGGCAAATGCAACAGATGGGGTGTTGCTAAAACAATCATCTCAATCGATGGATCGAGTAAGACTTCGTTTGGATCAGCAGTGACCTCCAAATGCTTCTCCTTGGCAAAATCTAAATGCTTTGAGGGATTGGTAACGACTGCCTTTTTAAAGCAGACGACTTCACTGTGCTCAACCGCGTTAACGAGATTTCTACCCCAACGGCCTAAACCAAAAATAGCTGCATTGATCATTAAGGTTTTCCTACAAAGCCAGTTATTGCCTCAATGTTTTTGATTGCCGCTACGTGATCCAATAAACGCTGCGCTGTCTTGGACATCGCTAAATCGACTAACTTACCATCTACCGTAGTACTCGCAACGCCGCGCGTTAAAGCTTCTTCATAAGCGATCACCACTCTTGAGTAATACTCAATTTGAGCGGCAGTTGGCGTATAGATATTATTTGCATCCTCAATTTGATTCGGATGAATGACGGTGCGACCTCGATAACCTAAGCGCTTGGAGAGTTGTGTATCGCTTCTAAATCCCTCTGGATCTTTCACATTTGCAAACACGCCGTCTAGAGGACAATCGAAATTAGCAGCCCTAGCAGATACTAATGAGAACTGGCGAACAAACATCATTTCTGGCCCAGGGCTTGTCCAAGTAGCGCCGAGCGAGACATTCATGTCACCATCTTCACCACCACCATAAATCATGCTCTGAATCCGCTTGCTACTTGTCATAATCGCTCTGGAATCAAGAACGCCGCCGGCACTTTCCATCATGATAATAATAGCCGTTGAACCTACACTTAGACCACGCCGAATCTCATAACTCGCGATCATCTGATCTACCGTATTGATATCCGCTACAGAGTCCATTTTTGGCACAATCAAACCTGTGAGCCCAGGCGCACCAATTAGAGCGTCTATATCTTCATGAAAAAAACCAGTAGATAAGCTATTCACTCGCACCCAACTACGCTCGCCTCTTACTTTCGGCATGACGTCTAAGGTCATTTGTCTAGCGTTCTGTTTTTCTGGGTCCGGAACTGTATCTTCTAGATCAAAAATAAAACCATCTGCTGGCAGAGTGTCTAATTTATTCAACATACGTTCTTGGTTTGCTGGAACGAAGAGGAGGCTGCGCCAAATTTTCATAAGTTATGCTTTCAAATAAGTTATTTTTAAATCAATTTAATTCGTGGGTTTGTGAAGTAAAACGATGCCTTGCTCCGCGTAGGTTTGGATTTGTTCTGGGGTATAACCAAGCCCTTGCAAAATTTGGGCAGAGTGCTCACCCAGGCTAGGTGCATGCAATCTGATGGTCGGACTACCTTCCTCAAACAATACGGGATTACGCACTGCTTTCATTTTGCCCATCACAGGATGCTCAATATCCACAGCAACCTTACGATCAATAATGTGCGGATCTTCAAATACTTCTTTAATATTATTCATACGAGAACACGGCACGCCCGCTTGCATTAATAGGGCTTCTAGTTCATCTGAGGGTCTTTTAGATACCGCCGGCTCCACTATAGCTAATAAGTGAGCTTCATTTTGTTTGCGAAGTACATAACTGGAAAAACGTTGATCAGTCAGATGGTAGCCAAGATCTAAAGCCAGCATAAAACGTTTAAACAACTCATCATTGGGTGTCCCAATTGCTAGATACTCTTTATCAATCGTCTCAAATAATTGATAAGGCGTATTCAAGCGATGTTGATTGCCCATACGTTCAGGCACGTCATTGGTTGCCAAATAATAGGCAGTCTCCCAAGCAGCTGCTGCAATCGAAGCCTCGACCAAAGAAACATCTGCGACTTTGCCGCCACGGCCTTTTAAAACACTAATCAGACCACTCAGTGCGGCGTAGGTTGCAAAGAGTGCACCAAAAATATCCGCCGTCTGAATGCCCGGTCGCATCGGCATTTCACCAGGAGCTCCGGTAACGGAGAGCGTGCCAGAAAAAGCCTCCACAATGAGGTTCACTCCTGCGCGCTTACGGTGCGGTCCTGTTTGGCCAAAGCCAGAAGCAGATACATACACAATATTTGGATTGATGGCTTTTAAATCCGCAGCGCCTAGGCCTAGCTTTTCTAAAACACCAGGTCGATTGTTTTCTAAAAAAACATCAGATTCTTTCACCAATTTTTTTAAAATCTCAATCGCTTCAGGTTGCTTTAGATCTAAGACCAGACTTTGTTTATTACGATTTAAGGCTGCAAAACTCGCACTTTGACCGTTGACCATCGGTGGCATCGCCCGAGTTTGATCGCCGTTCTTTGGTCTTTCAACCTTAATGACATCAGCGCCCATATCGCCTAGCAACATGCCGCAAAATGGACCAGCAATAAAATTGCCGAGTTCAATGACTTTAATTCCTTCTAAGGGTAATGACATAGTTTTTCTTTATCTTTTATTCACTAAATTTAATATTCGCAGCTAAGCGTTTATTGAGTTCAATTTCATTAGCAATCACTTTTGCAAACTCTTCTGGAGTGGAGCCAACTACCTCAAAACCTTGGTCAAAAAATGCCTTTTTCGTTTCTGGCTGTTCTAACACTTTGACAATATCTAAACGCATTTTGTTCACGATTTCTTTTGGCACTCCAGCAGGGTACCAATATCCATAAAAAGGAATGTAAGCAAAATCTTTGAGGCCAGCTTCATCAGCTGTAGGAACGTCTGGTAACTCTGACCATCTTTTCTTGGCAGTAATCGCTAAGGCTCGAATCTTGCCTGATTTAATGTAAGTAGAAAGCCCAGTACCTGGCCCTAAAACAAAATCAATTCTTCCAGCCATGAGTTCGGTAATCGCTTGACCAACACCCTTAAATGGAATGTGTTGTGTTTTAATGCCGGCACTCGTATTGAAATATTCACCCGCAAATTGCATCACATTGCCGACGCCCCCCGAACCAAAATTATATTTATTAGGATTCGCTTTGGCATCAGCAATAAATTCCAGCAAGTTTTTCGCTGGTAAGTCGTTACGCACAGCAATAATAAAACCAACACTATTAGCAATTTGCGTAATCGGTTGTAAATCTTTGATTGGATCATAAGGTAAAGATTTACTCACCACGGGCAAACTCGCATGACTAGAAGATGTGTTCAAAATCGTATAACCATCTGCCGCCGATTTAGCCACAATATCTGTACCAATCGCACCACCAGCACCAGGACGATTATCAATAATCATCGTTTGCCCAAGTGCAGGCTGTAATTTTTGATCCAAATATCTACCAATAAAATCCATCGGTCCACCAGCAACGTAAGGTACCACTACCCGAATGGTTCGATTTGGAAAGTCTTTAATGGCCGCAGCATTCGGCGTTGAACTAGACTGCGCATAGGCAGTTTGTCCCGCCAAGAGTGTAGCTACAATGAGCAACTTTGGTACTAAAAAAGGATGATTGGCCATAGTTTTTAATTCCTCCAATTGTTGTACTATCCATGTGATTGAGTGAATCTCATGGATAGCGAAAATATTAATTAATTTCTGATTAGTTTTTCTTCAAACCAATTC
>CANFME010000116.1 GCA_947448305.1 Burkholderiaceae bacterium | reverse complement strand
ATCCATGAGTTGCGCACCGAGTGATGTTAAGTGTGAGGTTTCTTGTTGACAATCAATCAAGGCAATACCACTTTGGATCGCTTGCGCACAAAGAGCCGCTAAAGCTAGTTTTGATGCGTCCGCTGTTTTCATAAACATGGATTCACCATAAAACATTTTCCCTAAGTTAATGCCGTAAAGGCCGCCAACTAACTCATTTTGGTGCCACGTCTCGATGCTATGAGCAATTCCTTGATGATGTAACGCGATATAATTTTCTTGAATTTCTGGAGTGATCCAAGTGCCGCTCTGTCCTTGTCTAGTGCTATTCGCACAAGATCGGATGACTGTTTCAAAGGAGTGATCAATTCTGATTTCCCAGTCTGGATTTATGAGTACTTGCTGAATCTTTTTTTTAAAACTACGCCGAATAATCATGTCCTCAGGGCGTAGTGTCATTCTTGGCGAGGTAAACCACCACAGGATTGGGTGGTTCTCACTAGGCCAAGGAAAAATCCCTTTTTGGTAAGCCTCGATGAGCCGTTTGGGGGTGATCGAGTCGCTGATTGCAATCAAGCCATCAGGAAATTTTGGATCTTGTTCAAATAACCTTGGGAGTGGGAGGGGATCCTCCGGATTTAAATACGTTGGATAACTCATTCCTCAACACGAAGCACGGGTTTTAAATCAATTTGATGGGTCGGAATACTCTCTGCAAAGGAGATTTTATTCGCTTTCCTATCGGCAAAAAACCATTCCAAAGTTGTTCTTACCGTCAAAAATGCGATCTCATCCCACGGAATGCTTGCTTCATCAAAAAGGGCGACCTCTAGACTCTCAGAGGTCACTGGACTAAATACGGGACTCGTCATTTGAGCTAGATAAAACCAGTGTACTTGCCCAATATGTGCCACATTGAGGATTGAAAATAGTGGGCCTATTTCTATTTGTGCACCAGCTTCCTCAATTGTTTCACGCTGCGCACCTTCTGCGGTGGTTTCGTCGAGTTCTAAAAATCCAGCCGGTAGAGTCCATAAACCTCTGCGTGGTTCAATAGCGCGTCGACATAGTAAGATTTTTTCACCCAAAATAGGGATCGTCCCAACGACATTTTTAGGGTTTTGATAGTGAATTTCACCACAGGAATTACAGATAAAACGTGGTCGATTATCACCCTGTGGGATTTTAAATTCAACATGCTTACCGCAAAGGGCACAGTATTTCATTGGCGAAATTATTTGATGACTTTGGCGGATTCAATCACAATGGGCTTAACAGGCACATCACTCATACGAGTAGCCATATCGACATTGGTTTCGACAAATTTGATATTCTCAATCGTATCCATCCCCGCAATCACACGGCCAAAGACGGTATAGCCATAGCCATCACGACCTGGATAATCGAGCATCGCATTATCTTTTACATTGACAAAAAATTGTGCAGTAGCTGAGTTCGGATCGTTTGTCCGAGCCATTGCAATCGAATACTTGCTATTTTTGAGGCCATTATTTGACTCAATCGGAATCTGTGCGCGGGTTGGTTTTTGCATTAAATCTTTTGTAAAGCCACCACCTTGGACCATAAAACCGTTAATTACACGGTGAAAAATAGTGCCAGTATAAAAACCACTGTTCACATAAGCTAAGAAGTTGGCAACGGTTTTAGGCGCTTTTTCAGGCTCTAACTCTACGGTAAATTGTCCCATATTCGTCGTAAAGAGCACTTGCGGTAATGGCTTAGCACTTTGCGCCTGAGCGACTTGAACGCTTAGATTAAAGGCGAGAAATACGCTAAAACTTATCTTAGCGAGGTGTTTGAAGAATGTTTTGGTCATTAAAGAAAATGGCATGTTACATACGTCCTATCAAGAATCATTTAAAAAAAATTGTTCGGTACACCGTGTTCAACTGAACTCTTTTGATTTTAGCTGTTTTCAAGCAATTCTGAATAGTATAGATGGAGTTGGCTTTGCGGAGTTAAGATGCGCGTGCAATGGGGATTTCTTGCCAGCAGGTAGTGAATCGTTTACTTTTATGATTAGCTCGCATTCGCCAAGGTTGATTATTCCCCGCCTGGATGCCAGTACCTGCAATCGCAAGGGTATTGGCACCAAAACGTTTATTCAGTAAATCCATTGTTTGCATTACCTGATGTGATTTTGTTTCATCAATTTGCGTAAACAAATCATTTTGATGGTGGGTAGCATCTCTAAAATCAGACAGAATGACCCCCACTTTTTTATATGCAAAATCTGTTCGGTAAATCTGATGTAAACCAAATAATGCGGCTTTGATGAGACGCCGACTATCCGCACTAGCGATCGAGAGTGGGATAGTAATTTGGTTACGATATTGTGGTTCCTGGGGTTTAAACGGGTTGGTATGAATAAAGACGGTCACATAATGGCAAACGCTTTTTTGTAGGCGCAGCTTTTCAGCGGCACGACTAACGTAACTGGCTGTTGCTTCTTCTAAATAGCCGAGCTCATGTATTGGCTTGCCAAAACTTTTACTGGAAATAATTTGTTGTTTCCGTTCAGAATCTGCGATATCTGTCATTGCAATACACGAGATACCTTTTAACTCGTTAACCGTTCTAGCCATGACTACGGAGAATCTGCGTCGAATCGTTTCACTATCCGCTTGTTGTAAATCATAAACTGTCTGAATCCCCATCTTTTCTAGATTGGCTCCAATTTTTCTACCTACGCCCCAGACTTCTCCAACAGCGACTTGTTGGAGCCAGTAGATTTGCTCAGTCGGAGTTAAGCTAGCCCAGGCAAAAACACCTTCAAATTGCTGATTTTTTTTCGCAATATGGTTTGCTAACTTCGCTAATGTTTTGGAGGGACCAATACCAACGCAAGTCGGTAATCCTAAGTATTGTTGAACGCGTGCCCGCATTTTTTTCCCATAAGGAACTTGTTCTTGGACGGGGATGACGTCTGATAAATTTAAGAAGCATTCATCAATTGAATAAATCTCTTGTTCAGGTGAAAATTCCGCTAAAGTCGCCATCATTCTGGCGCTCATATCCCCGTATAAGGTGTAATTCGAACTGAGCCATTGCAACTGGTGCTTCGTCATCAAATGCTTTACTTTAAAAAGTGGCACACCCATGCCAACCCCTAGGTTTTTTGCTTCTTGACTCCGGGAGACAATGCATCCATCGTTGTTAGACAGAATCACTAAGCATTTATTTTCTAAACTTGGATTAAATACACGCTCACAAGAGACATAAAAATTATTGCCATCAATCAGCGCAATTGCTTTTTCTGTCGGAAATAGCATGATTGATAGTTAAGGTTTATGTACCACATGAGAGACAACTCCCCAAACTTCAAGCTCTTGACCGTCTCTGAGTTCTATCGGGGGGTAGGCTGGGTTTTCAGCTTTCAACCAGGTAACACCAGCGCGTCGTTGCAAACGTTTGACAGTAAACTCACCATCGACGACTGCGACAACGACATTACCTGATTTGGCCTGAACGGATCGATCAACAATGAGTAAATCACCATCAAAAATGCCGGCACCTTGCATCGAATCACCTTGAACACGCAGAAAAAACGTGGCTTCAGAGTGCATTCCAAGATACTGATTGAGGTCTAGACGTTGGTCAATATAGTCACTTGCAGGTGAAGGAAATCCTGCAGAAATAGAGCAACTAAAAAGGGGGTAGAGTTCGGATTTGAGAGTTTTTGGCATGGCATATACTGTTTATTTATACAGTATATGCCAAAACCTATGAAATTACATCAACTACTACAAACAACAATAACGAATAATCGATTTATTCTGTAACCGTATCAGCTAAGTCTTTGAATTCACTGATTTGATCAAAATTCATATAGCGATAAATCTCTGCAGATTGACTAATCAAAATATGATGTTTTTCGAGGTATTCAGCTGTCGTTGGAATTCTACCGAGTAAAGCGCATACGGCAGCAAGTTCAGCAGACGCTAAGTACACCTGTGTATCTAAACCTAAACGATTTGGGAAGTTACGTGTAGAGGTGGATACAGCAGTAGATCCTTTACGGATTTGTGCTTGGTTACCCATACAAAGTGAACAGCCAGGCATTTCCATCCGTGCGCCTGTTTTACCAAAAGTACTATAGTAACCTTCTTCCGTCAGAATCATCGCATCCATTTTGGTTGGCGGAGCAATCCACAAACGGGTTGGTAAGTCATCACGGCCTTCAAGAATTTTGCTGGCAGCACGGAAGTGACCGATATTGGTCATACAAGAACCAATAAATACTTCATCAATTTTGTTACCGGCAACTTCAGACAAGAACTTCACATCATCTGGGTCATTCGGGCAAGCAAGAATCGGTTCTTTAATATCGTTCAAATCGATTTCAATGATAGCCGCGTACTCTGCATTCGCATCTGCTTTGAGGAGCTGTGGATCTGCCATCCATTTTTCCATTGCTTTAATTCTGCGACCTAGGGTACGTGCATCTTCATAGCCATTAGCAATCATCCACTTCATGAGCGTAACATTTGAACGCATATACTCAATGATTGGCCCTTTGTCGAGTTGGACTACACAACCACCAGCAGAACGCTCAGCTGATGAATCAGATAATTCGAATGCTTGTTCTACTTTGAGGTCTGGTAAACCTTCGATTTCGAGGACGCGACCTGAGAAAATGTTCTTTTTGCCTTTTTTCTCAACAGTTAATAAGCCGGCCTTAATCGCATACATAGGAATGGCATTGACTAAATCACGTAAAGTGACACCAGGCTGCATCGTTCCTTTAAAGCGTACCAAAACAGATTCAGGCATATCGAGTGGCATAACGCCAGTAGCGGCAGCAAAAGCAACTAAACCAGAACCAGCTGGGAAAGAAATACCAATTGGGAAACGTGTATGACTATCGCCACCAGTACCGACTGTGTCTGGGAGTAGTAAACGGTTGAGCCAGCTGTGAATAATACCGTCACCTGGACGCAAGGAAACACCACCACGATTCGTCATGAAGGTTGGTAATTCACGGTGTGTTTTGACATCCACAAGTTTCGGATAGGCCGCTGTATGGCAGAAAGACTGCATTACTAAATCAGCAGAGAAGCCTAAGCAAGCTAAATCTTTTAATTCATCCCGTGTCATTGGTCCAGTTGTATCTTGTGAACCAACGGTTGTCATATGGGGTTCGCAATAGGAGTTAGGCAGTACGCCTTGACCTTCTGGCAATCCACACGCGCGACCAACAATCTTTTGTGCCAATGTGAAGCCTTTGTTATCACCGGCAGGTACATGAGGTAAACGGAAAACAGTAGACGCTGGCAGTCCTAAAGCATTACGTGCTTTCATAGTTAAACCACGACCAACGATGAGGGGAATACGACCGCCGGCACGTACTTCGTCAAAAATCACATCAGACTTGAGCGCAAAGCTAGCGATTTCTTGACCATTTTTAAAGGCTTTACCTTCATATGGACGTAATTCAATTTCATCGCCCATTTCCATTTGACTAACATCCATCTCAACAGGTAGGGCACCAGCATCTTCCATCGTGTTGAAGAAAATCGGTGCAATTTTGTTACCAATACAAACACCACCAAAGCGTTTATTCGGTACAAATGGAATATCTTGACCGGTGTACCAAAGTACTGAGTTTGTTGCTGATTTACGTGAAGATCCGGTACCAACTACGTCACCAACGTAGGCGATTAAATTACCTTTTTGCTTTAGCTCTTCAATCAGCTTCAAAGGACCTTTCATGCCAGGCTCATCTGGAGTAATACCTGGGCGAGCATTTTTCAACATTGCCACAGCATGCAAGGGAATATCTGGACGGCTCCAAGCATCAGGGGCTGGAGACAAATCATCCGTATTCGTTTCGCCTGAAACTTTAAATACAGTAATTTTCATACTTGCTGGTAGTTCTGGACGGTTTGTAAACCATTCCGCATCTGCCCAACTTTGCATTACATCTTTAGCATTTGCATTGCCTTTTTCAGCTAATTCCTGAACATCATGGAAGTAGTCAAACATCAAGAGTGTTGATTTGAGTGCTTTCGCAGCGGTTGCACCACACTCTGCATCTGCTAATGCATCAATCAAAGGCTTAATGTTGTACCCGCCTAACATCGTGCCAAGTAATTCAGTCGCTTTTACTTTACTAACTAAAGGTGAAACAACTTCACCAGTAGAGACTTTGGCTAAAAATTCGGCTTTAATTTTTGCGGCATCATCGACGCCCGCTGGAATACGGAAGGTTAATAAATCAACTAAGCTAGTGTCTTCACCAGCTGGTGGATTTTTAAGTAATTCAACGAGTTGAGTCGTTTGGGCAACAGATAAAGGTAGCGGTGGAATACCCAAGGCAGCACGTTCTGCAACATGGGCGCGGTAAGCTTCTAACATCAATTTCTCCTGGAAAAGTTACAACGAAAATTTATTTCTTTTAATATTTTAAATCTTCTCATCGAGATATTAAAAATCTCAAAATTATGATTAATACCTATATTGTAAGCCTAGTCTAATAATTCAATTCAAGAAAAACCTACTGATATCGGTGCATTAATTTATTTCCCACTTTTTACTTCATCATTGGCATGTCACAATTTACTTTCATACTAAAATTTTTTGGAGACAATGATGAATGTAATGGGAGTATTAGGCGCTTTATTGGGAAATAATTCACAGGCTAGTCAAGGTGTTACGCCTGTTTTAATGAATGTGTTAACGGCTTTTTTAAGCAACCCAAATAGTCAAACAACAGGGCATAATAATGAACCGAATCTAGCAAGCGGAATCGGCACATTAGTTAATATGTTTGAACAGTCAGGACTTTCTAGTCAAGTCCAATCTTGGGTAGGTACAGGAACCAATCACCCGATTGAGCCAAGTGACATTATGAAAGTCTTGGGAAATACAAAAGTTGCTGAAATGGCCGAGCAGTTAGGTGTTAACCCAGAGCTTGCGTCTCAACAGATTGCCCATTTTCTACCGACATTAATTGATTCGTTCACACCAAATGGTGAACTTCCACAAAATGCGGAACAGGTTAGTTCTATTGCTACACAATTGTTAGGTGCCTTGAAGAAGGACTAATTGAAGAGTTTCGTTTGTGTACAGTATTAGTTAAGTTAAAAAAGCAGGTAATGATTTAATCTTTACCGTTGATAAATCAATTGACTTTTATTCCTAATAAGGAATTGTGGAGTCAATGTCGCCGTCCAACAGTAAACTACGGCTCGCATAGGGGAATTGCGCCCCTAATACGCAGTATGAACTGCCTAAGGGCGTAATTGACCT
>CANFME010000115.1 GCA_947448305.1 Burkholderiaceae bacterium | reverse complement strand
GTCTTTTTGTCTAGAATCTTTAGCATCGTCCAACCAGCACCGAGATATAGACAGGCCTGACCTGCTAGAAAAAGTGCTCCCGCCATACCAGATTGCCCACCAATGAGCATTACTTTTCCAGCATCACCCTTATGTTCTGATAGAGTACGATATAAGCGTTGAATCAGTTTAATGATTGCAGTTTGTTGCAAGGGAGCAGGCCTTTTCATTTGTTATCCGAAATTCTGCTTTAGTTAATAAAATTTTCTTTGGTACAAATCTTTACATTTAATATGAATCCTCTAAGTAACATAGTACATCTTAAGACGCTTGGTAATTTGAATTGAAAATTATTATTTATCATTTAGTTCCAATATCAATAAATCTGCATTGAATCCCCTATATGAATAAGGCAAGTGATTTTTATCGTTCAGAAGTAGATGGCTTGAGAGCTTTGGCCGTCATTAGTGTCATTGCCTATCATGCCTTTCCTGAAATCTTTCCTTCGGGATTTCTTGGCGTTGATATTTTCTTTGTTATCTCAGGTTTTTTAATTACGTCTGTGATTACGAGTGACTTAAGTAAAGGTAAGTTTAATTTACTACTTTTTTATAGTCGACGGATCAAGCGCCTCTTTCCGGCTCTAATTTTAGTCATCATCGCCTGTTTTGCATTTAGTTGGTTTGCACTTTATTCAAAAGAGTTTGCGTCCCTCGGTAATCATATTTTTGCTGCGGTTGGATTTTTCCTGAATTTTGTTTTATGGCAAGAAAGTGGCTATTTTGATACGAAGTCGATACTAAAACCTTTACTTCATTTATGGTCGCTATCGGTAGAAATTCAATTCTATATTTTTTGGCCATTAATCCTTTTAGTCACTCATCAGTACAAATTAAATGTTTTAAGGGTTACGATTATAGTTTTTAGTATTTCCTTGTTACTAAATGTTCTTTTTTTAGAAAAAGATGCAATCGGGGCCTTTTATCTTTCCTTCAATCGCTTTTGGGAATTTCAAATTGGAGCAATGTGCGCTCTGTTTATTCGAGAGTATCCATCGTTCTTTAAGCGCTTGATTTCTAAGTATTCTAACTATTTCATTACTTTTAGTTTTATCCTTTTACTTCTTGTTGCATTCTTAACACCAATCAATCAAACTCACTCAATCCTGTTAGCGCTATCGATTACATTTGCTACTTTAAGTCTTATCTTATTTAGTCAAGATTCGATGATCGCGAAAAAAGTTTTAGGAAATCCCTTGATGGTGGGTATAGGCATAATTAGTTATCCCTTATACCTCTGGCATTGGCCTTTAATATCTTTTGGGCAAATTGTTACGAACGGGCGACTCAGTCCTTTTTATAAGTTTTTTCTCATCTTTGCTGCTATTTTTTTGGCTTATTTTACTTATCAATGGTTAGAACGTTACCTCAGATACGGATCTAAAAAAATTACTGTAATTCTGCTTATTGTTCTGGTTTTTGTTGCTAGTCAAGGTTGGAGTGTTTACTCTCGGGACGGTTTAACTTTTAGGGAGAAGCATATTAAAGATTCATTTGGAGGTCGTCCACCTCAAGTAGATCAAGCTTGCTTAAAAAACTTTGAGCAGTACACACCTAAATTTTGTAGAGCGTTGGATGATGTAAATCCTGTTGGAGTGTTGTTAATAGGAGATAGTATTGCTCACAATAACTATGAAGGTTTAGCTGCTAGCTACAAATTAGAAGGAAAATCTTTTGCAATGGTGGGATGGCCTGGACAAAAGCCTTTATTGATGGACGCCCTAGGGCAGCCTGAAAATGAGTCTTCAGAATTAATGCATCGTTTAATTTTAGGTATCCAGAAAGACCCAAATATAAAGACGGTCATTTTGGCAATGAGGACATCTAATATCTCTAATTCTTCCCTTTTGTTAATGCAACTTAAAAGAACTATTTCTGAATTAAGAAGCTATGGTAAAGAAATCATTTTCATTCATACTCCACCTGAAATTAATTTTGATCCAATTGAATGTATTGGAATGCCACCATTTCGACCCGTATTAAGAGAAAACTGTTCTTTGGCTGTGAATGATATTCCTGATCAGTTTTTTCAATTAAGAAATCAGTTCAATGAATTATTCAACACAACTAGGGTTAAAACTTTTGATCCCTATCCTGCAATCTGTCAGAATAATAATTGTTTAGTTAAATTTGACGATGGTAATTTGCTTTATCGCGAAAGAGGGTATTTAACAACCTCAGGTTCAATTAAGGTTTTTAAAAACTTTCAGCATCTGATTAATCAGGATTTAAATCAGAAAAAGTGATTTAAAAATTACTTTTTAAAAGATACATTTCTTAATCGAAGCATAGCTTTCACCGAATTGATGCCTTTACATTCATACTGGTGCAATTTTAAAAGCTCTGCTAGCATAAAGTTCTAAGATCATTTGGAAGGAGAGTCTATGAAAAAGAATCAATTAATCTGTTCTGTTGGAATTGTTTTACAAATTTTATTTTCGCCGTTAACCTTTGGCCAAGGAAGTGATTATCCAAATCGCTCAATCACACTAATCACACCTTTCCCAGCCGGTGGTTCAACGGATATCGTTGCTAGGATTATTGCTAAGTCACTTTCAACCCAATTGGGGCAAAGTGTGGTTGTTGATAATCGTCCGGGAGCTGGTGGGAATATTGGCTGTGATGTAGTCGCCAAAGCAAAGTCGGATGGTTACACCATATTAATTACTTCTTCCAGTACGCATGCTATTGGCGCAGCTCTCGGGAAAAAAGTGCCATTTGACTATGATGCAGACTTTACTCCGATTATTCATGCAGCAACTTCGCCTCATGTATTTTTGGTAACTAAACAAATTGGTGTCAAAAATTTACCAGAGTTTATTGCTTATGCTAAGGCTCATCCAGATGGTTTAAATTACTCTTCAGCCGGCACAGGAACCATTATGCATTTAACTGGCGAGATGTTTAATGCAGACACAGGAACTCATATGATGCATATTCCTTATAAAGGTTCTAGCTTATCGATGCCTGATTTGATCTCCGGAAAAGTACAAGTTTTATTTGATGCTCTCGTTTCAGCGCTTCCTAGTATTCAGGATGGGAAGCTAACTGTTTTAGCTGTAACTAGCCGTAAGAGAACGCCGTTGCTACCTAATGTACCAACACTGATGGAAATAGGCGGGGCCTATAATTTGGGTAATTTTGTCTCTGAAAACCTATGGGGATTTTATGGGCCGAAAAATTTACCTCCTCAAATATTGGAAAAGTTAAATGTCGCATTGAATAAGACTTTAAAAGATCCTGAAGTGATAAAGCAGCTAGTAAGTAATGGTGCTGAAGTAGGGGGTGGCTCTGCTACACAATTCAAAGACCAAATGCTTTCTGATCGTGCTAAGTGGGCTAAAATCATTAAAGACCAACGAATCGAAGCCGATTAAATACTTAGAAAGCCTGTCATGAATTTTCAATGGAATGCTAATTATCCTTCTACCCGTATCCCGGTTTTTGCCAGAAATGTGGCGTCTACTTCTCATCCTCTAGCCTCTCAAGCAGGTTTAAAGATGATGCAATTAGGTGGCAATGCGGTGGATGCCTCCATTGCGATGGCCGCTATGTTAATGGTGGTTGAGCCGGTATCAAACGGTTTAGGTAGTGATATGTTCGCCATTATTTGGGATGGACAGCAGTTACATGGATTGAATGCATCGGGCGTTTCACCCCAGGCTTGGAATCCGGAGTATTTTAAAAACAAGTATGGTGAAGAGGCGAATGGTTTTGCAAAACGTCCTAAACGGGGTTGGGATAGTGTCACGGTTCCTGGAGCGATTGCAGGTTGGATGACATTGCATGAAAAATTTGGTAGTCTTTCCTTCGAAACTATTTTGCAACCTGCAATTGAAATTGCTGAAAGAGGTCATGCCGTAGCGCCGATTGTGGCTCATAAATGGGCTGCCGCTATCCCTGAATTGCACTCTGGTCCAGGTTTTAAAGAGTTCTTTATGCCTAATGGCCGGGCTCCCCATGTTGGTCAAATATTTAAAGCCCCCGAAATTGCCAAAACTTTCCGTCAATTATGTCGCGCAGGATTAAGAGATTTTTATGAGGGGGAGATTGCAAGTGCCATGGCTAAACACTCTCTCAATCACGGCGGTAGTATGACGCTAGAAGACCTTACAAAATTTCAACCAGATTGGGTGGAATTAATCTCAAAGAATTATCGTGGCTATGATATTCACGAGATTCCTCCAAATGGTCAAGGTATCGGCGCTTTGATTGCACTCGGTATTGTTGAGAACTTTGATATGTCAGCACTCGAGGTCGATAGTACTTTGAGTCAGCACATACAAATTGAAGCTATGAAACTTGCTTTTGCTGACGTATATGCTTATGTTGCAGATCCAAAAAGTATGCGTGTTAAGCCGTCTGAAATGCTAGATCCTGAATACTTAAAATCTCGTGCGAAGTTGATTGATTTGAAAAAAGCGCAAACGCCTGTCGCTGGTTTACCTTCAACTGGTGGCACCGTTTATCTTACTAGTGCCGATGAGTCGGGCATGATGGTTTCGTTTATTCAAAGTAACTATATGGGCTTTGGTTCGGGTGTCGTGGTTCCTGAGTTTGGGATCAGTTTACAAAATCGTGGATTTGGTTTTTCGATGGACCCTAAGTCTGAAAACGTAGTTGCTGGTGGTAAGCGTCCGTTTCACACAATTATTCCAGCGTTTATTACGAAACAGGTAAATGGTATAACTGTGCCAGAAATGAGTTTTGGCGTGATGGGTGGAGATATGCAACCTCAAGGTCATTTACAAACTGTCATCAGAATGTTGGATTATCAACAACAGCCTCAGGCCGCTTGTGATGCTCCTCGCTGGAAGGTTAATCGCGACTTTACGTTAGATATTGAATCAAGCTTTAACCCAGTAGTAGCGAGTGAGCTCAGTCAATTGGGACATCAAATTAAGAGTGTTGAAGACCCCTATATGGACTTTGGTTCAGGTCAATTTATTGGTCGCTTGAGTGACAATCAAGAAGATGGTTATATTGCTGCGAGTGACTCTAGAAGAGACGGTTTAGTTGCTGGGTATTAACATCCTCTTTAATTCATTTCCTAAAAAGAAGCCACTGAGCCAAGCGTCTTCAACTTTTGAATTGCGCAACCAATCTCCACAAAGTGCAAGTTGATTGTTTGCGTCAATGGCCAAATTTTGCGTATTAGGTGATTCCAATTTGGCATAACGCCATAATTGAATTTGATTAAAATCGCTAACAGCCCCACTGATCTTTTCAAATTCTTGTAGAAGAATTTTTTGTGCGTCCAATTTATTTAAATCAATATTCTTTAAAGACCAATCCGGATTTGCTTGGGCTACCCATGCATGGGCGTTGTCTCGACCAGGCTTAGAGTTATCACGTGCAATCCAAGAGAATACATTGTCTTGAACAAATGCAGCATCAAAGGCAAGAGCTAAGGGTTCCTTAAAATAGGCTAGCAAGGTCCAGCAAGGGAGCATGTTGGCTTGCTCACATATTAAACTCAATGAGGCAGATTGCTGTCCAATGATTTTTTTTGCTTGAATGGGTGGGATGGCAAAAATCAAATAATCAAACTCGTCAGTTAATACTCCAGATTCTTCAGAAATAAGTTGCCATTTTTTTTGATTTTTTCTCAATTCAATGATTGTTTGAGATTTGAACACCGAAATATTCTTAGCTAAAAACTTTGCTGGGGCTGTCATCGCAGGAACCCCTACGTAACGCTTTGTTTGATTTTTTTTCTCAGAGAATTGACCATCGCAAAAATTAACAATTTTCCCATTCCATTCTTGCGCAGCTCCATTTGTGAGCCACTCTTGGAGTTCTTCGACGAATTGAGAGTGGGTAGCAGTAAAGTATTGCGCGCCGTGATCTACATGCCATTGATCAAATACACGATGACTCATCCGTCCACCAACACCTCGGCTTTTATCAAATACCTTTACATCAAAACCAGCAGAAATTAATTGTTTTGCACAGGAAAGACCAGCTATCCCTGCTCCAATAATGCCTATTTTCTTTGTTGTCATGAATTTTTAAAAGAATTAAAAGAACATTCATTATGGTTCAAAATTGTCAGATAGTTTAAGTATGAATGATTTTTTGAGAAACGACGCAAGTTGGCGCATGGAGTGCATTCGAAATTAGATTAACTACGGTAAAAACGAGAGTAAAATTCTTCAAATAATAATGAATTCATTACGGAGACAAACGATGCCAAGATTTAAAAAAGCATTAAACATAATTTCTTTCTTTGTTTTATGGGGCATAGCAAGTGCTGTTTTTGCAGTGGATCAACCGGTTTACCCCAATAAACCCATTAAATTTATTGTGCCATTTGCACCTGGCGGTAATACAGACATTGCAGCAAGAATTGTAGCAACTGGACTAACAGAGCAACTTGGTCAAAGCGTGATTGTTGAGAATAAAGCGGGTGCAGGAGGAGGAATTGGTACTGATTTTGTCGCTAAGTCATCGCCTGATGGCTATACCGTTTTAGTTGGCCATATTGGTGCCTTAACCATTAATCCTGCTATTTATGAAAAGTTACCCTATGACACAATGAGGGATTTTGAGCCAGTTGGATTGTCCGTAGTGACGCCTTTAGTTTTGGTCACAGCACCTAAAACAGGAATTAAATCCATGGATGATCTGATTCGTAGAGCAAAGTCCGATCCAGATAAAGAAACTTTTGGTACGGCCGGAAGCGGCAGTGCAGCGCATATGGCGAGTGAGCTTTTTAATTTGACAGCCAATATTAAAACTACTCATATTCCCTATAAAGGAGCAGGTCCCGCTACTACTGCTTTGGTTGCTGGTGAAATTGATTTTAGTTTTTCTGGTGTATCTCCATCCTTGCCTTTTGTAAAAGTTGGCAAATTGATTGCCCTTGGCGTAACTTCAAAAAAACCTGTTCCACAATATCCGGGAGTCAAAACTTTAGACTCTATGGGCTTAAGTGATTTTGAAGTAGTGGATTGGAATGGTTTGTTAGTGCCGACTGGAACGCCACAATCGGTCATTCAAAAACTCAATTTTGAGTTAAATAAGTTTTTGAACTTGCCTTCAACTAAAGTTGTTATGGAACAACAAGGTTTCGAAGCAAGGCCTGGCACACCGGAACAATTTAAGAGTTTTATCAAGACTGAAACTGATAAATGGTCAAGAAGTGCCAAATTAGCAAAAATTAAGGTCGAATAAAGTGGGCTTCAATATTAGTGAAAAAATTCTAGCGAAGGCGGCGCATCGGAAAAGTGTTTCGCC
>CANFME010000114.1 GCA_947448305.1 Burkholderiaceae bacterium | reverse complement strand
AATCAAGGTCATCTTATCGCCTATGTCAGCTACCAGTCGCTCACGCTCCTCTAGGTTCAAAGCAACACCTTCATATGCGTGATATCCCACGTTGCCAGTGAGCCTCATGGCATGTTGTGATAAAGGTAAGAGTCCGTGCTGTTGGGCAGATACAGCGACTCCAGATGCTGTATGCGTATGCATCACACACGCAACATCATGCCTTGCTCCATGAATGGCGCTATGAATCACAAATCCTGCCTCATTAAAGCCTAGACCTGTAGGATCATCAATAATTTTCCCGTCTAATGTGATTTTTACTAAGTTTGAAGCATTCACTTCATCCCACATCAGACCAAAAGCATTCAACAAGAAATGATTTTCATCACCGGGGACACGAGCAGAAATATGCGTGTAGATTAAATCAGTCATACGAAAATGAGCGGCAAATCGATAGCATGCTGCCAGTTGAACTCTGACATCCCATTCTTCAGCGCTAACCCGTTCTTTGACTGATTGATTATTAAAAGTCATGACATCTCCAGATAGTTATTTTTAGTATTAATTATCATACACGAAGGAGGTTTTATGGCCCCTCTTTTATTAATACTGAAAAGATAGACTTGACGAAATAAACTTGCGAGTTTGGTTATAACTAAGAAGGTGTCTTAGAAAATAAAATCAAGATCTATTTAAATCACCTTTTGATCTATTAGTTGTTGATACGTTTCATGATCAATATTTAAAAATTCTTTAAGAATAACTTCATTGTCTTCGCCAATTTGGGGAGCACGAAAAGCAGTGCTCTGATTTGTGCGTTCAAATTTCGGGAAAAACCCTGGAACAGGAAATTGACCTAAGCTAGGATGAGTTGCTTGGATCACGTCACCTCGTGAGTTGAAATAAGATTCAGACGCAAGAGTTTCGCCATTTTGCACAATTGATGCTGGTATATTTAACTGACTTAACTGATAAAAGATTTCTTGCATCGTTTTAGAGGTCGACCAATCTTGAAGAGCCTTGTCACAATCCTTTTCGTTAGATGTAATAAATTGATTTTTTAAAGCTAAGTAATTTTCAGCGGTTAATTTAATTTGAAACCAATGATTATCCCTTGATTGAAGTGTTGGATAAGTAATAGTGTTTTCTGCGAGGCCCCAACCATATGGATTATTCGTGCCTTGACGCATAGCAGGTGCATTAGGGGAATGAAACTGAAAAGCAAGCATTTCCAATAGAGGCTCATATAGGGCGAGATCAATAGAGGTATTTTTTCTATCTTTATCAAGAAGAAGCATATTAATCATAAAACTTCCATATAAGCCAGAACTTGCATCTGCTAAAGAAAAACCGTTATATAACGGTGGTTCGTCAGGGTGACCAGTCAAAGGAACAATCCCGCTGAAGCCTTCAGCTATTTTTCCGAAACCAGGCTTGGTTGCGTAACTCCCATCGTTTCCATAACCAGAAATACTCAAAATAATGAGCTTTGGTACAAGAGTGTGTAACGTTGAGTTACCTATTCCTAGTTTATCTAAAACACCCGGTCGATAATTCTCAATGAGTACATCTGCTTTTAGTATCAACTTTTTAAATACTTCGATGCCTAAAGGGTTTTTTAAATTTAGGCTGATACATTTCTTATTTCGAGATGCGACACCCCACCAAATTGGGACGCCATTTATTTTGGGTCCTGACTGTCGAAGGCCATCACCCAGAACTGGCTGTTCTATTTTAATTACGGTAGCACCCATTTCAGCCAATAAACTGCCTGCAAATGGACCTGCAATGATCGTACCTAATTCGATGACGGTAACGCCTTGAAGCGGTAATTGATGATTTTTTTCCGTGGACATTATGTGAAGATTAACTTTGTATTGTTTGTAAAATCTCTAACGACCTTTGATACATTGCCTGATCAATCATGGAACCTTGAAATGTGGTGGCACCTAAGCCTTTTTGATTAGCTTCTAAAAATGTTTGAACAAGTGCTTTGTGATAACTAATTTCCTCACCAGATAAGCTAAATACTTGATTGGCAATTTCTACGTGGCTAGGGTGAATTAGTGCAACACCAGTAAAACCAATTTTCTTAGCTCTTTGAATAAGTATTTTTACATAATCCAAATCTTTTATATTCATACCGATTACTCCAGCAATCGGATAAGGGGCATTGGCAGCCTTACTTTCTAGGACTACCTTACTTTGCAAATAGAGTTGCTCTAAGCCTTCAGGCGTTGCTTCATAGCCAATCGCTTTTGCTACATCACCACCGGTAGGGCCACTGACAGCAGTCATTAAACTTTTTACTCGGGGACTGGCATTTGCAATTTCAAAACCTTTAAAAATTCCTAAAGCAGTTTCTGGAAGGGCGATGATATCAATGGAATGAGAGGGTAAATGCGCATTTATTTCTAACTCCAAAAGAAGCTTATCAAGTAGGAGTGTATCCTCGGCTGACTCGATTTTAGGAACCATAATGCCACTGAGGTATTCACAGACGATAAAGTTTAGGTCTTCAATTCCACCTTCTTGCAGTGAGTTAATTCTTACAAAGCAAATAATGTTGTCATCATACAAAATTTTCATTAATTTTTTTACTTGAAGACGTGCTTGCTCAAGCTCTTGCCTTGGAACTGCATCTTCTAAGTCAAGAATTACTGCCTGTGGTTTAAAACGTATCGCTTTCAATACAAAGTCTTCACGATTAGCAGGCACGAACAAAAGAGATTTAATTGGCCATGGGTTCAATGTATTTGGATTCATAAATTAAAACTTATTAGTTAAGATTTTTTTTGAGAAATGAGTTGAAGAAAATCCAAAGTATGAGCGCCTAATTCAGGCGCATTAGTTAATTCAATTGGATTTATTCCTGAGACCTTAGGGATATGAAAGGTTTGGTGCATTTGTTTATCATTACTCAATTGCATTGTCGTCAAATTATCCCTCTCACTTATCGTTGGATCTTGAAGAATATCAAGTGAGTTATAAATAGGACCAACCACAATATCAGCTTCGGAAGCGAGGAGTAAAATTTCTTCTTGGGTTTTTGTGGCCACCCAAGCATTCAGTTTTACATATAGCTCTTTCATATTATCAGCGCGGGCTTTGGGTGTGGAGTAGTGAGGATGGTTTGCAAGTTCAGAACCACCGATTAAATTTAACAGTCGCATTGCAACTTCTTGGCTTGCTGCAGAAATAGCGATATATTTGCCATCCTTCGTAAGAGGCATATTAGAAATGCCTGCATTCATAGGAAAATTATTGCCATTACGTAAAACGGCTTTACCTTCTAATGCAGAAATAGGTAATTGCCATTCAATCATTCTAAGAACAGCTTCATGCATAGCCATGGATATAGGCCTTGGAGACATTTTATTATTTCTTGAATACCCTAATTCAGCTAATGCGCCTGATGCTGCCATTATTCCTGCAAGATATTCAGCAATCGGTGCCTCAACCCCAACAGGAGGCCCATCTTCCCAACCAGTTAAGTGCATCATTCCAGAATTAGCCGAAGTAAATTCGGCTAGTGATGATCCTTGCCACAGGTGAGACATATCTTTGCCAGATGGGTAAATATCAATGACTAAAGGTTTTTTTTGGCAGGTTTCATAATGCTGTAACCAAGGATCTATTGCCCATTGTTTGGGGCCGATATCTGTAATGATGACATCAATATGATTAAAAATCTCATTGACTGATAAGTTATTTTGTAAAGAGGAGGGATCCAGAGAGATTGAGAATTTGTTTTTACTGATCGTATTCCACCATTTCAATTGGTAATCAGATGGAACCAAATGACGCAATGGACTTCCTATAATTGCAGGCTCATTGATAAAAATCTTTGCGCCAAATTTTGCCATCATTTGACCGGCATAAGAACCCGACAAGGAACTACCAAGTTCTAAAATGGTAAGATTGGATAAAGGCGGTTTATTCATGAAATCTAGGGTGAAAATTCAGCATCTTAGGATACACGATAACGTTACTATAAAGAAAATAAATACTAAACATCCCTTGGGAGACAAAATGAATATAGAAAAAATTCAGCATTACGTAAAATTTTTGTTTAACACTATCTTACTCTTATCAATGCCTGCATCTTTATTAGCTGCAGAGACAAACTACCCACAAAAACAAATAACCATGGTGGTTCCCTACGGTCCTGGAGGTATGGGAGATCGTTTAGCGCGATTATCTAGTGAAAAACTATACGCAAACTTTAAGCAACCAATCATCGTTGAAAACAAACCAGGAGGAAACGGATCAATTGGGGGCCGTTATGTTGTTAATGCAAAATCAGATGGATATACCTTACTGGTTGGTCAAACGGGCGAGTTAGTCGTCAATCGTTTGCTAATGAAGGAATTGGGCTACGACCCAATGAAAGACTTGATTCCAGTAGTCTTAATGGGTAATGCACCTTTAGCTATTGTTGCACCAATTGATTCAAAATTTAATACGTTAGCTGAATTTATTCAAATGGCTAAGAAATCTCCAGGTGAAATGAGCTATGGATCACTGGGGCAAGGAACGCCTGGACACTTGGCAGGAGCAGCTTTAGAGCTTGGTACAAATATCACTATGGTACATGTCCCTTATAAAGGTATGAGTAACTTATTACCTGACTTATTAGGTGGAAGATTGAATTTGTTCTTCTCAAGTACCTCATCGGCGATGCCATTAATCAAGGCTGGGAAATTAAAAGTGATTGGTGTCACAACACCAAAAAGAATCAGTGTCCTACCGAATGTAGAAACCGTCTCTGAATCAGTCTTACCTGGATTTAGTTTTACTGTATGGGGAGGATTATTTGCTCCTAAAGGAACACCGACTCCAGTCGTTGAAAAATTAAATCAGGAAATAAACGCCATGTTGGCAGTTCCAGAAACAAAAAGTCAGTTAGAAGCCGATAGTATTGCTGTACCCGCCAATTCTATTCGTGAGTTCAGTGAATTTATTCAATTAGAAGCGAATAAATATGAAAGCTTAATTAAAGCAGCAAATATAAAGCTAGAGTAATCGTTTTAAAAGCTATTGGTTCAAGTAACATTAATTTCTGGGTTACTCGTTTTAGCATTTAACCTAGCTAGAAAAAGAAACCTCTTTTGAATTATGAATAATCTTAATCAAAGGAGGCAAACTATTTTGCGCTGTAGCATGTAAGTAACAAGTTCTAGCGGACATATTTAAAAGGCCCTCAAACATTTCTTCAGATAAAGAGCCATTTAAAAATAAATGAGTTTCTATCGGCTCTGCCTCGCCAATTTGTGAAAATCCGTTCTCATCTTTGTTGATCGAAAATGGATTGAATTGAACTAGCCTAACGCCACTTACATTTAGTTTCATATTCTCAATGTACCTAGCAATTTGCGTAATAAAACAAAATGCAATACCTGTTGAGAGAAGGCCAAGACCTGATGGAGCATTAGATCCTTGCCCCTCATCTGAGTTGAATAAAAAATGACTCATACCGGGTAATGTTAACCACGATTCAATTTCTGTCAGTCCTGCTGAATCTACAAAGCTACTTTGACCTTCTATATTTCTGATAATTTTAGAAGTGCTTCCCGGTGGAGCAATAGCAATTTCACCTTTTTCTTTTAGAGACAGTTTACGAATAATATTGAGTTCAGTCTCATCAGAAACTTTTGGTTGCAATGGCTTTGGATACCTTATGAATGGATCTTCTGGGATATCTACCATCGGATCTTCTAATTCATTAAGCGTTTTTCTCTTACCATTAATAGTTAGAGAAAAAGTACTTTTTAAAACACGTTCTAAAAAATTGATACTCGGAGATGCCTTAGTCGCACAAGTAATTAAATGAATAATTTGTTGATCAGTCAAACCACTATTGATATGAATTTCAATTTTAGATGGGGTGGCCTCACCTTTGCCGGTACCGTTTACAAATGAACCTAGCAACCAATACTCATTTGCCAATTTCAAATTTAAATCGGTGAAAGGCATTTCTAATTCATTAGAGTAATGTCGAATCCGGTTAAGTAAATCTGCTTGTAATCCAGCGTTAAAGTAACCAAAAGGAAAGGGTGCTAAATCGGTTCCTTTTAAGTGCTTACCTTCATCAGAGGTTAGTCGCCACTTTGTCCCACCACCCTCAGTAAGTATTGCTTCTCTTTGATGTCCTATTAAATGACAAGCTTCAACTTTAATAACCTCTCGACCTGTCTTATTGAGAGTAAGAGATGAAGGCGAACTACCATCGTCTACTTTAAAACCAAGTGGATAACCAAACGAATCAATTGCATAGCTCATTAATCAACCATTACTTTTGCTTTTTCAATAATATCTTTCCACATTGGTACTTCTCGCTGCATTCTGGATCGTAATACTTCGGGTCCGCCTGCTACAACTCGAAAACCAAATTTCTTTAGACGATCACTAACTTCAGCATTTTGTAAGATTAGATTAATTTCTTTTGATAGTCTTTCTACAATGGCAGGTGGAGTACCTGCTGGTGCCAAAATAGCTACGAACGTTTCAGCTTCCGTGTTTGGGTAGCCAAGTTCAGTTAAAGTGGGAACATTTGGCATTTCTGCTGCACGCTCACCGCCAGTTTGGGCTAATGGAATGAGTGCCCCAGATTTAATATGAGGCATCAATCCTAAAATGTTGATGGACCCGATTTGAGTAGAACCGCCAAGAACAGCTTGAATTGCAGGGCCACCGCCTGGATATGGGATTGGCGCAATGTTAATTTTTGCTCTAGATTTGAATAACTCCATACCTAAATGAGGTGATACGCCAACCCCCGCATGCGCATAATTTAAAACATCCGGTTGATTTTTTGCTAAGGTGACCATTTCACTCAAAGAGTTAATGCCAGAGTTTGCTTTAGTAAGAATTACGTTAGGAGATGCCCCGCAATCTGAAATTGGTGAAAAGTCCTTAAAAGGATCAAATCCCGCATTTTTATATAGACTAGGATTGATGACTAACACGCTGGTTGTAATCAGTAAGGTATAGCCATCAGGCTTGGATCTTCCTACATAATTAATGCCAATATTACCCCCGGCTCCAGGTTTGTTTTCAATAATCACCGTCTGACCAAGTGCATCTGAAAGTGGCTTGACAATCACTCTTGCCAACACGTCACTGGCGCCTCCTGGCTGAAAAGGTGATACCAATGAAATCGTTTTTTCAGGATAAGCAGCATAAACCTTCGTAACAGAAATCATTAAAAGACCATGAATGACAACATACAAGCCTAAAAAACGAAAAAATTTTGTGCAATAGCGATCGTGTGCCATTTAATCTCCAGTTTATATTTTTAATTTATTGATGATCTTCATTT
>CANFME010000113.1 GCA_947448305.1 Burkholderiaceae bacterium | reverse complement strand
TGCTATTTACTTAAAAGTAGTTAATGGTGCTATCACCTGTAACCAGCGTGCCTTAATTGTCGGAGTCAAGGATTTGAATTTAGGAGTGGGGGATGATAAATCCTTTTTGAGAGCGAATGACTAATTGATAAAAGTATAATTTTTGTGTTGTGACTTGTCCTATTAAAGGACAGATGAAAAAACTATTATTAAGTTGTAATCTCCCCCCGCTAAATTTTCGATACTTAAGAATTAATTGCTAAGGTAATTACTGATTGAATTGCATTAAAGAATTACTTATACTCACGCATCGTGATGGACCTTTATGTTCCAAAAAACTGTAGAAAATATTTCATAGGGCGCAATATGCAATTTAAAAAAATGAATCGTCTTTGGATCTGGTCACTGATATTGCTCTTGTCAGCTTGCGCTAATTTACCCGACCAACAAATACCCAGCAGAAGTTTCTTTTATGTCGGTGGTAGTTATGTAGGCAGTCCTGGCAAAGAAGTCATGCAGGGACAAATGTATGTTGAAAAACTTCAGCCTCAGCAGGTTAAGCAACCATACCCATTGGTATTGATTCACGGAGCAGCACAAACTGCCACTAATTGGATGATGACACCCGATGGTCGAAAGGGGTGGGCTGAGCATTTTTTAGAATTGGGCTATGTTGTCTACATGGTAGACCAACCGGCGCGGGGACGCTCGGCGTGGCATCCTGATGTGAATGGCAAATTGCGCATGTACACCGCACCGCAAATTGAGCAACTTTTTACCGCGTCAGCAACTTTGGGAAATTGGCCACAAGCCAAACTTCACACTCAGTGGCCCGGTTCAGGTAGGCGTGGCGATGCAACTTTCGATGCTTTTTATGCCACACAGGTTGAGTCATTGTTGAGTGATGTCGAAACGCAGACCTTGAATCAAGCTGCTGGTGCGGCACTGCTAGACAAAATCGGCCCAGCCATTTTGTTAACGCACTCACAGTCAGGCCCATTAGGCTGGGTGATTGCGGAGAGTCGTCCGCAAAAAATCAAAGGTATTGTATCCATCGAGCCTTCTGGCCCACCATTTAACAATAATGCACCAGGCAACCCCAAAGCGCGTGCTTGGGGTATTGCCGACATTGCTCTTACTTATGAACCTGCAGTGACAGCGCCAGAGCAAATCAAAACGCAAGTACAAGCCTCACCAGATAGTCAGGGCTTGATTGCCTGTACCTTGCAAGCTGAACCGCCACGGCAGTTGGTCAACTTCCGACAGTTTCCGATTTTGGTTACAGTTTCAGAAAGTTCATACCACGCACCCTACGATCATTGTACGGCGGCGTATTTAAAACAAGCTGGTGCGCAAATTGAATTCATTCGATTGTCAGAGAGAGGCATTCGCGGCAACGGGCACATGGTGATGATTGAAAAAAACAATTTAGAAATTGCTGATTTTTTACATCAATGGATGGTTAGTAAGATTAAGCCTTGAGCTTTGAAAATATGCCAGCATAATTAACTTTGTTTATGTTCGCGACTCAGGTCAGAACTTAATAGAAATTTGTGAAATTTTGCTGGTGAAGGATTAAAAATCCTAGACCCGGGCGACTATAATCAAATCGTATGTAACCGCTACTTTGTTTACACAATGTGCCGAGCACATCCCGATTACTTTAGGACCAAAAGGATTCTTGATTACATTCACTTTTCGAGATTCCAGATCAAAGTAACTTAAGCATAATCCATAAAAATCACCAACCATACTTCTTATTCAAATTGATGAAGCCCTAAGCCCTATCATGGACGGGTAAAGTAACTTCTGACAGTCCCTCATATTTTCGTTGATAAGGTATCAAATTCTGATGCAATCTCTCACCAGTATCCCAAAAGAAATACTAAAATAGCAATAACAATACTCAATTATCCCCCCAGTCTTTTTAGCTAAACATTTTTAAATTATGTTAGCCAAGGTTCAATCTTTTGGGGGGTTGAATCGGATAGTCGATTCTTTTTTAATTCCTTTGGTAATGATAATGGCCTATTTAAAGAGCGTACGAGATTCTTGTATGGCAGTGCTGTTGATGACCATAATTCTAAATACATGGGGGGCGTGCCTAGGTGATAAGGCATCAACTAAAGTAATGAGCGTGTTAATTGTTCCTCAACTGTCGCACTCAATTATGTATTCAAAGTGGGCGCCAATATTGGAGCATATTGGGCAAAAAACTGGCCAATGTTTCAATTTAGATATTCCTGACACTATCGGTGCCTTTGAAAAGTCATTATTAAATGGCGAGCCTGATTTTGCATTTGCCAACCCCTATCATCAAGTGATTGCTAAAAATCGTAAAGGCTATACTCCCTTATTAATTGATGGCAAGACTAGGCTCACCGGTATATTAGTCGTCAAAACGGATAGCTCTATTAAAAGTATTCGACAACTGCATGGGAGAGAAATTGCTTTTCCATCCCCGAATGCTTTTGCAGCCTCACTCTTAATTAGGGCTGAACTGGCAAAACAAGGGATAATATCAAACCTATATACCTTAAGACTCATGCAAATGCATACCGTGGGGTTGCAATGGGAGACTTTGTTGGAGCTGGGGGAGTAAACACTACTTTGCAGCGTGAGGAGCCAACGCTAAAAGAAAATCTTAAAATTTTGTATGAAACTTCGGGGTACGCCCCACATCCTTTTATCGCGAATCCGAGAGTTCCCCTGAAAGTTCGTAATGCCGTGACCGAGGCATTTATATCTCTTAGTTATAGTGAATCTGGACGAAAGCTCTTAGATGATGTGCAAATTCCTCAGCCAATTCTGTCAGACTATCAACGTGACTTTGCGCCTTTAGAAAATTTGAAGTTAGAGAAATTTGTCGTCCTCTATGAAGGTTAAGTGGTTGAGTCAGTCAAAACTTAGTACCCGATCATTATTTAAGGGTGCACTATATATAGTGGTAGGGACCCTGTCCTTTATCTTAATTGCGATATGGTTGTTTGATTTAAAAGCTCGAGATATTCGCATCTCTGGCCGTGAGAGTGAATCAAAAATTATGGCCGATGGCATTGCAATCGCTATTAAGGATGATGTCATTACGCGTAACTTCGCTCAACTCGAAAGTCGCCTGAAGCAGGCAATCTCAGATCCTCAAATAAGTTCAATTATGGTGCTAGATTCCGATGGCGTAGTATTGTCTGAAATGCTACGCGATCCGTTAACGGGAGTAATTAGACCGACCTATTCATTTAAAAAAATCACAATGCCATTAGTTAAAGAATCGGTTACCAGTAATAATTTAGCTACCACGCGTTGGTTAGAATTAAAGGCCGGAGTTCCAATAGGAGGACTTAAACTTGAAATTGTTTCCACATTGATAGACGATAAGTTAATTGACTTGCGAAGTGATGTAACTATTACACTTTTAAGTGCCTGTCTCATTTTATTGGTTTCGTTTGGGTTGGTGTTAAAGCGCACCTACAGTTTGATTGATATTGAAGAAGCTTTAATGGACGGTAAAAGTGAAGCCCTGAAGAAAATTGCGTTTCATGATCACCTCACAGGTTTACCTAATCGAGTTTTATTGCTCGACCGCATTGACCAGGCGATTATTTATAGTGATAGAAGTGGTAAAAACTTTATACTCTGCTTTATGGATTTGGACGGCTTTAAGTCTATTAATGACAATTATGGCCATGATGTTGGCGATATAGTTCTAAAAGAGGTAGCTATACGGTTGAAGGATTCTCTGAGAGCGAGTGACACCGTGGCACGCATCGGAGGCGATGAGTTTGTGTTTTTGTTGGTCGACGGTGTGGAGGAAGATGGCTTTGAAATTGTCTTTGACAGAGTTAAGAAAAATGTCAATCAGCCAATTCGATTACTATCAGGTAAAAATATTCAGGTAGGGCTTAGCATTGGATTCACAACTTATCCTACAGATCATAGTTCGCCAGAAGACCTGCTCAAGCATGCTGATAAAGCAATGTACCAAGCCAAAATATCAAAAGAGGGTAAATTTGTCATGTATCGGATTTAATACGCAAGATTATCTAGCCGCCCTATAATCATTCAATGAACTCAAGTTTTATCCTGAATAGTGCTAACCATCTAATACAAAAGGTACTTATAACTTTTGGTCTTATTTTAATTTTAGCTAGCTGCCTAACCATTTTAATGGGGCTTTTGGGTATATTTTCTATGGATTTATTCGCAATTGGATTTTCTTCGGGTATTCGTACCCTAGCATCCGTTGCAATAACAGGTTGTCTTGTCGGTGCAATTGGCCACTGGATCAAGGAATCTTCATAAATTTAATAAAGGGCTTTTATGTTTAAAAAATCGGATTATTTTATTTTACTGGCCGTGGTGATTTCCTTCTTTACTTCTGCATATTTATGGTTTGTGACAGGAGATCGAGAGCAATCTATCTTTACAGCTATCTGGGTCCCATCTATTTTTTGTTTTGGAATTTACTTTAAGTTGTCAGCTATTTTGAATAAAAAATTATGAGCAATACTACGTTGTTACTAATATCGATTGGTGTCTTTAGCTTATTAATCATTGGGCTAGTATTAATGATTAGAGAGTTTATGGGTAATTTTAGTGATGCTTTTCCTGAGATTGCAGAATGGTTAAACTCGAGTAATGAGAAAAAATAATTTGACCTCATATTTTCTGACAGTTGGCGATGGCCTTTGTCCAGTATTATTTGAAAAGTAGTGCCAAGCGAGGCTGGGAATTGCCCAGTTGTTTAGTGGCGTTTCAGACAATCTAGAAATAGGATAAGAACTCCGAATGACCTGTTCGGTTCCGCGCGGCTACCAAGAAATACGATAGCCTACTATTGTGCGGTTTTCTATTAGGCTTGGCAGAATTAATTGCCTTTAATGTCGGATAACCCCATCTAGAAGTTTCCTTTATGCTGACATATCTATTAAACATCCCTGTGTGGGTCAAGATTTGATTAAAGCGAAGCGAAGCTTGGGATATGTGCTGCCAATCATATTTAAAACGATAAAACCATAACAAGCATAAAATAGGATGATGAGAAAAATTTGTATCGTCCTTTTCCTAAGCCTATTTGCTAGCTTGATTCATGCAGCCGTTATGCCCATTGAATTAAAGTCATACCAGTCCCCTCATGTAATTACGACTATTGATAGTTCAGCGCATCACTGCGATGAGGTAGCGAGTAATCCCCAGGATACCAATCAGCTCTGCCATGGTGATAGTTATCAGTGCTGTTTAGGATTTGTGATTGTGCCTACATTGGGGGTGGCGTTATCTCTAGCGCCAACTGATAACTTAACTCCACAACAATCTTCCTGGGCTCTTCAGCCAGTGATCAATTTCATTTACAAACCTCCAAACGCTAAGCTAATTTAGCAATACAAATTAGTTTGATTTGTGACATTTAGGCACGTATATATTTCTGGAGAATTACAATGAATATGACTCACTATATGGAGTTGTTGGCTGTTAATCAGCCTTGGAATCTAATCATCTTTATGGCCATTCCCATTATTTTGGCCGAAACCTTAGCGATCACTGAGTTTTACTTGCTGTTTACTCGTAAGTTTGAGGGCCCAATCTTCTATCTCAATAAGTTCTCAGGGATAGCTGTTGGCCTCTACTTTATTGGCATCATTACCTATATCATGACCAACGCGGTAATTCCAATTACTAAAGCTGGTGAGTGGAGAACGGCGATTGATGTCATTGCTGTTGGTAGCTATGTAATTGCTGGATTTCCGTTAGTTTGGATTGCCTTACAAGAATTAGGTTTGGTCAACAAAGGATTAGATCAAATGGGTAGGCTAAGAATCCATGCCATATGCGTTGCCCTTTTCCTAATCTTTGGCCACGTAGCAATGATTTCAGGAATGCTTGATCCTGCGATTTTAGGATACAGTTCCCCGCATTCAGTGGAGATGAACCATGAAAAGCCTGAAGATCATACGGGTCATATGAAGTAAGTATTTGAAATGGATTAGACATCCTAGGCCACCAAAAATCTAGCAATGTCCTGCTTTGTTGAACTGACTCATCAAAGTAGGACACTTATATATGCGTCATTGCTAAATTAGACCTATTTTTCGATTCAGCATAACCAGCCAATTGGGGTCAGCTTTCCCAGTTCCAGCTAAACTTAGATTAGGATGTAATTGAAGTATGCGCTGTAATATTGGTTCCTGACTGGCGTATAAATCAACATAAAAAACATGTAGGCCATCTTTTAATACCTTTTTAAATTTCCCAAAAAGAGTATTTTTCCTTTGGATACCAATAAAACCGCCCTCCCAAACACAAAACCAAAATAATATTAATGCAAGGAATATAAATGGTACCCAACCCGCGCTAGATTTATACCAATCTAAATATTGTGTAAGCATAATTACGGCTGTAAAAACACAGGCACCAACTGTAGCACCAATTAATCCAGAACGAACAATGTCGAGCTTCATGAATGATCCAACTCCATAAAGATGGGGATGTTGTAGAACACCTTCAACGTCATTGCTTAGCACGTGAATTTGTATGGGAGAAACAGTTTCTTTTTCTAGCTGTTTTCCAAATAGATCTAGGTCGTCTAGATTGTTGCTAATAAAGTAATGTCTCAATAATTTCATGATGAGTTCCAATTTAAATTAACCGAATCTAATTTCGTCGATTAGACTTGATGTGGATCAAGCTTTAGGTGATATTGAACCGCTCTCGGCTAGTAGCGTTCGATAGGCCAAGAAACAACGTTCCTTGCTTGAGCTTTTTGGGCTAGTTGAGGTCATATAAACATAATGATGTTCTCTTTGTTGTTTGTTAGTGCACTGATGGCTAATCTAAAACTAATATGAATGGAGATTTGGCGATTACTAGCTGTAAATTGGAAAACAGAAAAACTTTTTACTTATCGCATCCTCTAATGTCTGCTTAACCACTCTCTCATTGACTATATTGTTTTAATTTCGAAAGAAATGTTCTACAGCAAACATAGCGATAAATTGATGGCATTAGAAGCAATTTAAGTGTCTAAAATTTAACATGGGTAGTGTGATTTCGATCCTGCCCAACAAAATCAAAAGACCTTTATGCCTTGTATTTTCTTTTAGGTTGGCAGAATTGGCATCTTTGGGGGAGGGTCAAGTGCCAAAGGTGTCAATCTAAGATTGAACCGAAATGAGGTTTCCGTTGATGATCTTTTCCGAGGAGGATCGCTAAAATTCAAAAAGAGAGCTAAGGCTCTTATCTAGGCGGTTTCAAGGTTGAAGTGCAAAAATTGCTGCATGATGCTGCCTAAAATCAAATGCCTCGGGGGTGAACAACTGGGCAGGACATTTGAACCCTAATGATTTGCGTGGTCTCGTGTTCAGTTGCCATGCAATTCGATCTAAGTCCTCTTGGCTAAAGATACTCAAATCTTCGCCTTTTGGCAAGTATTGCCTGAGTAAGCCGTTGGTGTTTTCATTG
>CANFME010000112.1 GCA_947448305.1 Burkholderiaceae bacterium | reverse complement strand
CGGGGGTGGAGCGGTGATAACTTTGCAGCAACAGCCCTATGGTGTTGGCGTTAAATTTACTCCTACAGTTTTGCGCGGTGGAAAAATTAACCTTAAAGTTGCCCCAGAAGTATCTGAGGTCAATCCTACTGGTATTACTGTTTCATCTAATGGATCAACAGTAGTGCTGCCATCAATCAATACCAGACAAGCATCAACTACCGTTCAATTATATGATGGTCAAAGTTTTGCGATTGGCGGCCTGATTAAAAATAATGTAGTTGAAGTTATCAGTGCATTTCCATGGTTGGCTAATCTGCCAATCCTAGGTGCTTTATTTAGAAGTAGTTCTTTTCAAAATGATCGCTCTGAATTATTAATTATCGTAACTCCTCACATCGTTAAGCCATTAATTGCAAAGCCCGAGTTACCAACTGATAAGTTTATTCAACCCTCACAAACTGACTTTATCTTGAATGGCAAGTTGGAAGGTAATCCACCTCTTAAAAAAGAGCCATTAGATATTGAAAACTCCAATAAAAAACCAGTCTTAATGACTCCTGAAGAAGTAAAAAAACCAAGCATAGCAACACCTATTAATCTTGATTTAACTAATGATGGAGTTCAAAAATGAATACCACGAAATACAGTTTTTGTGCACACAAGACCCTTAAATTAGGTATCGTTTTTCTACCCTCTTTTATTCTTTTGGGTTGCCAATCTGGATGGTATCCAGATGATAAATTTGGATCAAGTGTTAACCAAGCAATTTCAGATCAGATTGCCAATAAAAATGCTCCTGAAGTTGTAAATAGGTCGACAATGGGTATGGATGGTCCAACTGCTAAATCGACCATTGATAACTATCAAAAATCATTTGAGCAACCAAGTGGATCAACAGTATCTGGAAATAATTCTAGCGGCATTTTTAATCCAATGGGCTCTAGTAACTCTAGCTCCTTACCTTCTATAACAGGTCGATAATATGAGTGAAAATGATAAAGAGTTAACCATTCATGTCGTGGCAACTAATGATGCAATGGTAAGTAATTTACAACAAGTCTTTTCAAAACGACCTGGAAAGAAGCCAATTGTCTATATGACTCGTGTTGATCATGAATTACGTTTAAATAGAATAAATTTAGAAAAAGATAATATCCTTATTATTGACTCTGAAAAAATATCTCAATTCGACATAGAAGATATGGCGCTCCTCCATAAAGAGAGAATTCATCCCTACATCATTTATTTGGCTTCTTCATGGACTGAGAATCAACTCATAGATTTAATGAGGGTTGGAGTCAATGAAATAATCCACTTACCCTTAAATGGATCCAGTCAAGATTTACTGGATGCAATTGAGCGGATTCAAAAAAGAGTAAATATTGCTGTATCCTCTAAACCTAAAGGAAAAATTATTAGTTGTATCTCCTCTAAAGGGGGTGCTGGAGCAACAATGATTGCCATTAATCTAGCTTATCTCCTTTCACAAAAATTTCAAAAAAAGATCTTGTTTATTGATTTACATCTTCAATATGGGGATTCTTCTTATTACCTTTCAGATACGATTGCTTCTAGTAATGTCGCGGAAATTGTCACCCAACCTTATTTGAATTCAGTCACCATTGCAGCCTCTGCAATTCAAGTGGCAGATAATTTATATTTATTACCTTCATCTAATAGTATTGAGAAATCCTCTAATATTCAAGCCGATCATATTGATACGCTGTTAACTGTCGCTGCTTATGAATATGACTATGTATTTATAGATTTAAATTACGTATTAACTTCAAATTCAATCAGGGCACTTGATCGGAGTGAACTGATTTACATCATTACTCAACCAACTTTAGCTTATTTGAAGAGTTTAGTAAATTTATTAGGTGTATTTTCAGAATTAAGCTATCCAGAGAAAAAGATAAAGATAGTAATGAATAAATGTGATGTCGATGCTGCATTACCAATTGAAAAAGTAAATGAAATCATTAATAGAAAAGTGTATGCTGAAATTCCGTTTGATTTATCAGCAGTTGATGAATCAATTAATGCCGGAGTTCCAATCGTAAAAATGTTTCATCTAAATAAGGTTTCTAAAGCAATTGAAGCTTTAGCTAATTTTACAGAGGGTAAAAATTTAGTTGAAAAGCCAGAATCTATGTTGTCACAAATTTTTCATTTGAATAAAGGCTAATTATGTCACTAAGGCAAATTCTTTCAACGGATGGATTCGATTCTATTACCCCAAAAGCAATTGTCGTAAAAGGAAATAATTCAGATAAAAATAAGCTTAAAAAAACTCTCCACGCTAGATTGTTAGAGGATGTAGAACTTAATGGTATGGTGGGTTTGACAGAAGGAAGAAAATTTGAAAGCTTAATGAATGCTATAGAGACAATTATCAAAAAAGATCAGCTGGTGATTAATCAAGTTGATTTAATCAACATTGTTAATGAAATTAAAAATGAGATATTCGGTCTTGGTCCCCTAGAACCATTATTAGCTGATAAAACAATTTCTGATATTTTGGTCAATAACTATTCAACCATTTTTGTAGAAAGGGCTGGCCTGCTTGAACACGTCGATTATCAGTTTGATGATAATAATCATTTGTTAAAAATTATTGAAAAAATTGTGGGAAAGATTGGGCGTCGGATTGATGAGTCAAGCGCTATGGTTGATGCTCGTTTGAATGACGGATCTAGGGTGAACGCTATCATTCCACCCTTAGCACTGGATGGCCCTGCTCTTTCTATCCGAAGATTTTCGGATATTCCATATACGATGGAAAACCTGATTCAATTTGGCACATTAACCAAAGATATGGCACTAATTTTAGCTACTTTAGTCAAGGCAAAAACCAATATTTTGGTTTCTGGGGGCACGGGAAGCGGTAAAACGACTCTATTGAATATTATGTCAGGGTTTATTCCTAACAATGAACGAATCATTACGATTGAGGATGCTGCGGAGTTAAGGTTACAGCAAACGCATGTCGTGCGATTAGAAACACGACCTCCAAATTTAGAAGGAAAAGGCGAAATTAACCAACGCGCACTGGTTAAGAATTCTTTGAGAATGCGACCTGACAGAATAGTGATCGGTGAAATTCGCGGAGATGAAGTATTAGATATGCTTCAAGCAATGAATACTGGTCATGAGGGCTCATTAACTACTGTTCATGCTAACTCTTCTAGAGATGCCATAACACGCATTGAAAATATGGTTGGATTAACAGGTATTAATGTCGTTCAAAAATCATTACGACAACAAATATCTTCTGCCATTTCTGTACTGGTACATATTGCTAGGTTAAGTGATGGACGAAGGAAAATTATTAGCATTGATGAAATTACTGGTATGGAAGGTGATGTAATTGCCATGCAAGAAGTTTATGGTTTTAAACAAACAGGGGTGGATTCAGATGGTACCGTACTGGGAAAATTCATCGCTAGTGGCATACGGCCTCGATTTGCAGAAAAATTACACTTGAGGGGTACCCCATTACCCGATCAAATATTTATGAGAATTGGAGGCTAAGTGTGCAATCAACAATCCTTTTTACCTTAATCCTCACTGGACTAATTTCCTTGGTGTCACTATTTTGGTTTTCATATAAATATATCGATAATTATCTAGGAGCAAAAGCAACTAGATTAAATTCGCGATTTAATTCTCTGATTGCTCAATCGAGAGGGTATACCCCCTCTAATCTTAATGATCAAGATGTCCGCTTCATAATATTCCAAAAACTAGATGGTACGAAATTTATAGAACATCTTCGGATTCAGATTATCAAGAGTGGTATGAAATTACAAGTTGATACATTTTTAGGTGGGTGTCTTGTGACGGGATTATTCTCTTCATTAATTGGATACACTTTGATGGAGTCATTTCAAGTCATCTTTCCGATTCTATTCATTGGTACAGTTTCCCCATATCTCATTCTTAAATTTTTTATTCGTCGTCGTCAATCGTTGTTAGAAAGTCAATTACCAGAGTTGCTAGACTTTATTTCAAGGTCCCTGCAGGTTGGACACTCTTTAAACACCTCCTTACAGATGGTATCAAATGATTCACCAATGCCAATTGCTGCAGAGTTTAAAAAGGTTTTTGAAGAGCTAAATTATGGCTCATCCATTGATAAAGCTTTACACAATCTTGCTGAAAGAATTGAGTGTGTTGAAATTCGATTCTTTGTGATTGCAATCGTAGTAAATCGTGAAATCGGTGGCAATTTATCGGAAATCTTAAAAAAAGTAAGTGCCTTAATTCGTGAAAGAATGGAATTAAGGCAGACTATTCGAGTTTTGACTTCAGAGGGGCGTGCCTCTGGAGCTGTTCTTGGAGTTTTACCTTTTCTTATCGGCGGCTTGATTTTTTATATTAACCCCGAATCCTATACGTTGATGATTAATGATCCCTTGGGTAGGAAGTTGTTTTTATACGCTGGGGCCCTGATGATATTTGGATTCTTTTGGATTAATAGATTGTGTGTCATAGAGGATTAAAAAAATATGAAAATTGCTCTTACTTTGTTAATGATATGGTTAGTAATTTCTGGAATTTCTTTTTTTGTAATCAAGAAATTTTGGTCCTTTAAGCTTGATAATCGTTTAGATACGCTACAAAAATTACAAATTCAACGATCTGAATCTAGTCGTGTGGAAGGAGGCAAATCTTTTACGGGTGTTTTAGACGCTTTAGGAAAACTCTCTAAACCAGCGGATGCTTGGAAAAGTTCTAAAATAAAATCCCGTTTATTAAATGCAGGTTTTCATGGTGAAAGGGCTAGCTTAATTTATTACGCGTCTAAGACTTTCTTTACCCTAATTGGACCATTTCTCTCTTTTATTTACTCCTACAATCAAGGGCACTCGAGTTCTAATGCCTTACTATTAGCTATTGCTTTGGCTGTTGGTGGGTATTTTATCCCTAATTTTTTCTTAAATTATCAAATTAGTAAAAGACAAAAAGAGTTAACGAAGTACTTTCCAGATGCGCTAGATTTAATCAGAATTTGTGTCGATACGGGTTTGGGATTGGACGCAGCAATATCTCGTGTGGGCAAAGAATTAAAGCTTATTAGTCCAGTTTTAGCTGAAGAATTTGAGCAACTGAATACAGAAATTGGAGCTGGTAGCTCTAGAGATAATGCGTTGAGTAATTTAGCAATTCGTACTGGTCTAAAAGATATTGAGGCATTGGTTGCAATGCTAAAACAAGCACATCACTTTGGTACGAATGTAACGGAATCATTGCAAGTGTTTTCTGAGGATTTGAGATCAAAACGGCAAGTGAGATCCAAAGAAATAGCTGCGAAAATTCCAGTAAAGATTTCAGTGCCTATTATTTTATGCATCTTCCCAGCGCTCTTTGTTGTTATCTTAGGGCCTGCAATTATTAGTTTATTTAATACCCTCAATTCGACTGGAAGCCCGTTGGGTAGATAAAGATTTTATTAAGGCTTTTTCTCTCAAGTATTTCACTTACTAATAATCACTTATTAGGTTTCATGTCGATCATGAGTGTTACTCATTACACGCAGGATTAGCCCCCTTAATTGGATTCTAAGTCCTTAAATTGAGTAAAAAGTAACTTCTGAAACTTACCTTACTCTAGTTCTGTTGAACTTCTATCGCTAATTACAAGTCAAAGTATTTCTACATGATTGCCTACTTTTATGACCATGGTAGGTTAATTTCGCATATCAATGTTCGTTATCGAACATTCAAATGTCAAATAATTGCTTAATATCAAATCGTTATCTTTCCAAAATTTTTTTAAAGATAATTTTTATTAACCTAGTTTTTCTTACACGGAGATAATTCAAATGAGAACGCCCCAGCTCAATAGCACACAATCTCTTGAAGTTTTTAAAGCTCAATCTATTACTAGCCCTTGTGTAAGTTGTCTGACCAAAATATCATGCTTGCATAATAACCTTGATGTTTATGAGTTAGCACGATTAACTGCCGAGTATACGCACAAGTTCAGGGTGAAAGCCGGCGATGCTATTTTTCATAATGGTGACCCAATTCAATCTATATATACTGTCAGTACTGGTTTTCTAAAACTTGAATTTAGCCTGTCTAATGGGCAGCATCAAGTAACCAGGTTTGCTTCCTATGGGGACCTTATTGGGATAGACGGTATGGCCGACGGTCGGCATCATTTAGATGCCTATGCACTGACTGATGGTGTGGTTTGTAGCCTTAACTATCGTCGTTTACAAGATTTAGTCCAAAAAGAGCCTGTTATCCAAAAATCGATCGAACGTGCAATGAGTAATGAGTTAAATAGAACCCAAGAACACCTTTTTTCTCTTGGTTCGCATTCTGTGGAGGAGAAATTAGCGTACTTTATCCTTGAATTACTCCAAAAAGAAGGAGGATTTAAATCTGGCCTTAGTTATCTCCATCTACCCATGAACAGAGTAGATTTAAAAAGTTATCTAGGTATTACAGTTGAGTCTTTGAGCCGAGCATTAACTTTCCTTGAGGAGGCTAAATTTTTTCGAGTTAAAAATCGGGAAATTAGTGATATCGATTATCTAAAACTCATTCAGTTTCTAGAAATTACCTCTGAGGAAGGTGGGAGAGTGAACTGACAATCTCTTCTCATTTGTATCCAAAGGATGTGTTGCTTGAGAGCCTATGCAAAAGGATAACCAGTTGGCTTACTAAAGCCTCGTTTTGGTAAGCCCCTGACTTCCTTCCATGAAATTCAGATTATATTACTCATAGTTCATCGTGGTGGTTGAACTTAGCATTTGCGTCCAATTTTGGGGTTGTATGATTTGACCCAGTACTAGTCCTGTAAATTGATAATTCACAGTTACTATCAGTGGATTTCCAGAGTTAGAACCTAGTGGTCTTGAAATCGTCACTGTGGGAGAGGTTGCCCCACCGAAAGTAATTAACCTATTGAGGCAATAGTTCTGTACGTATGCTTTTATATCTGCATCAGTTGTTGCGCTGCTGATGATACCGACCCTAGTGGCGTCTCTTCCCGCATTGGTGATGATGGTCTTATCATAAAGTAGAGTGCTGAGTTCGACAGTGGCAAATAATATGATGAGTAATATTGGTAGCATTAATGCAAACTCAACAGCAGCCACAGCTTTCGTGGATTTAATGTTCCTTATCCGATCATTAATTTTCATTTAATTCCTTTGAATTAATATTTATTTGCATTCTTCATCGCTCAGAACTCTTAAAAAGCTTAATGTTGAATCTTTAATGTAATTATTTATGAATAATAATTCTTGAGAAATATCAAATCTTCAGCAAAGTCTTTATCACCTAGGATGTTTACAGGGAGTTTTCACACTAAATTGGCAATGATGTCTAGGCGGACATTGGGCTTTACGAGGGTTTATGAGGCTTGAGAGGCGTATTAATCGTATTTGATAAATACCACCCGATGATGGTGAAGAGCTGAAATTTGGCGGAGAAGGTGGGATTTGAACCCACGAAGGATTTACACCCTTGCTTGATTTCGAGTCAAGTACATTCGACCACTCTGCCACTTCT
>CANFME010000111.1 GCA_947448305.1 Burkholderiaceae bacterium | reverse complement strand
GATGAACGCGCTAAAAAAAACTCTTTTAGCTTTTCTGGATACTCAGGATGCGTATAGTTGGATACCTGCCAAGCTGTTTTTTTAAATGGATTGATTAACTTTGCCAAGACATGGGCAGAGTTACGTAAACCAATTTGCTGACGTAAATCTAATATGTGTTGTAAGTTTGGGGAGAGTACCTGTAAAGGACAAAAAATGGGTAAATTAAGAGTAGTAAGTTGATTAAACTGATCTGACTTTTCTAAAATAGGCCAATTTAAATGTTGAAAAATGGCATAGCTAGTAACTCGGGTAGGATCTTCAATAACCCCTTGAACAATAACTTGAAAGCCTTTAGCTACTAAAAGTCCTGCTAGTAAGGGAGTTAAATTCAGTTGCTTACGAGCGCCGTTATAACTAGGCAAAATGATGGTGGGTTTGGAGGCGTTATCTAAGGAAATGAGGTGCGGTTCCACCGCGTCCATGAAACCTAGTAATTCAGATACGGTTTCGCCCTTGATGCGCATGGCAATACAAAATGCACCGAGTTCAAGATCGCTGACTTCGCTTACGAGAATTTTAGAAAAAACTTCATGCGCTTGTGCGCGACTTAAATCACCGGAACCTTTGCTACCTCTACCAATAATTTTTAAATAAGATGAAATACTCATAAGTGGATTATGCCACCGGTTGCGCTTGGAAATGTTTTACGATTAATTGTTTGACCTCAGGTTTGCAAGACCCACAATTGGTACCACACAGTGTTTTTTCTTGCAGCATGGCCATGCCTTCTGCAACTGAAACCAGTGGCGGATGACAAGCGCTTAATAAATCCTTCATCTTATCTTCTTTAACATTGAAACAATTACAGATTGCTTTACTGCTGGCTTGTAATTCCAGAGGAGGCTTACTAAAGGGGACTAACAAGGAACGCCCTAGCAATTTTGCATCAAAACCCTCTTCAACATATTGCCTGAGCCAAATGGTACTCGCTAGACTGTCAATCGGCCCTGTTAGCATGGCAGAGAGCACCTTTTCTTTGGCGCGCACTAGGCGCACAACCCCCCTTCGATTGTCAGAATAACGCAACACTGGATCTGAGGAGGATTCATCTAATTTAAAAAGTTGCATGACCTCTTTAACTGCGTGAGAGGTATTAGACTCTTGGTCATTCGATGGGTCCTCATCATGCGCCGCTTTGAAAGAAACGCCAATTTGATGACTATCCTGCTCTCTACCAAAAAGGACGCAATGGGCGGAGCCAAACTGCGGTAACAGTTTTCGTAAGGAGTTTTGAATCGTAAAAGCCTCATCTTTCGGAAATAAACCAAAAGCGACTAATTGCCAAGGTAAGTTCGCTGGCAAAATTTTAATCGCAGCATGTTTTAATTCGGGTTGACCAGAGATGGGATCAATTTGATTATTGGTCAGTCCATTGACACCACGTCCAGGATTTTTACTCGCCGAGCCTGAAATAAATTCTGAGCCCCAATGCATGGCAATAAAGGCTTGTGAGTTCGCTATATCTTCAGAAATTTTGACTGGAAATATTTCGCTACCGCGCCGACTCGTGACGTGGACAAGATCACCGTTTGTTAGCAACATTCTGCTAGCATCTTTCGGCGAAATTTCAATACTAGGTTCTGGTGCGTGGGCAAAAAGGGTGCCTAAGGTTCCTGTTCTACTCATGCCGTGCCATTGATCCCTGAGTCGACCTGTGTTTAATGCAAATGGATAGCGGGCATCTACTTTTTCAGCAGTGGCTTTATAAGGAGTTGCCACAAAGCGTGCCTTTTGGTCTTTAGTCGGAAAAATACCATCTTCATATAAGCGTTTTTTTCCATGCGTAGCTCCCTTTTGCATTGGCCATTGTTGCGGTCCGAGGTTCTCTAAAATCTGATAACTAAGACCCGTAATATCCAAGTCCCGACCTTCTGTAGTGCTACGGTGTTCGTTCCAAATATCTTCCGCAGTAGTGTAAGGAAATAAACTGGATACTCCGCCTTTTTTATTATTTGGTAATAATTTCTCAAGCGCAAGGGCAATCTCTAAAGCAATCTGCCAATCATGCTTAGCTGATTCAAAAGGTGCAACGGCTGGATTGACTTTAGAAATCATCCGTTCCGAATTTGTCACAGTACCAATTTTTTCTGCCCAAGTGCTTGCTGGTAAAAGCACATCAGCATAGAGTGTTGTCGCAGTATTGGCATAGGCCTCTTGCACCACAACAAACTCAGCATTCTCTAAACCTTGATGCACTGCATTGAGGTCCGGCATAGATTGAGCCGGATTGGTACAGACTATCCAAATTGCCTTTAACTCTTTAGTGCGTAGGGCCTCAAACATTGGAATTGCTGTGAGTCCAGGCTTTTCAGGGACTTGCTGAACTCCCCATAATTCAGCGACTTCAGAGCGGTGAACGGGATTACTTAAATCTCTATGTGCTGATAGTAAATTCGCAAGACCACCTACTTCCCGACCACCCATTGCATTAGGTTGGCCGGTTAATGAAAATGGTCCAGCACCTGGCTTACCAATTTGACCTGTTGCCAAATGAAGATTTATGAGCGCAGCATTTTTAGCAGTTCCTGAAGAAGACTGATTTAGACCTTGACAGTAAAGTGACAAGCTAGCTGGGGATTTTGCAAACCACTCTGTCGCTTGATATAAGTCTTTTTCAGAAATTCCACAAATACCTGCAACCGCTTTTGGTGTAAAGTCCCGAACAATATTTTTTAGTTCATCAAAGCCCGTAGTGAAAGAGGCAATATAAGATTCATTAAGCCACTTTTCCCAAAGCATGATGTAAAGCATGCCATGATATAAAGCGACGTCAGTACCTGGTTGAATTTGCAAGTGGAGATCAGCATCTTTAGCTGTATCCGTCCTTCTCGGATCAACGACTATCACTTTCATATCAGGGCGAGCTTGACGAGCAACTTCTAATCTGCGATAGAGAATTGGATGTGCAAAAGCAGTATTGGAGCCTGTAATAAAAAGGGTCGAGGCGAGTTCGATATCTTCATAAGAGCAGGGTGGGGCATCCATCCCCAGAGTTTGTTTGTAGCCTGCTACAGCACTAGACATGCAAAGTCTAGAGTTGGTGTCAATATTATTTGAACCAATCAAACCTTTCATGAGTTTGTTAAAGATATAGTAATCTTCAGTCAATAATTGGCCAGAAACGTAAATACCAACCGAGTCTGGTCCAAACTCCTCAATGATTTGCGCAAAGCGCGCGGCAACTGTTTGAATTGCTTCTGACCAATTGACAGGTATGGGTTCACTCGCTCGATTTTTTCGAATAGCCGGAAAACCAAGGCGCGCTTGATTTTGAAGAAGTGGATTTGCCGTGAGATGAAGGGTTGAACCTTTACTACATAATTTACCGAAGTTTGCCGGATGATTTGGGTCTCCCCGCACGCCAGTGACTTCTAGTTTTCCGGTTTGATTTTCAGTGGTTTCGATAATGACACCACAACCTACTCCACAATAGCAGCAGGTACTTTTAACTTCAGGCATGAGGTGCTTTTATTTCTTCTAAATTTAGATAAACATTTCCCGCATCTACTTTTAGCATGAACGACTTTGCACAACCCACATCTGGTTCTAGTGCGCAACCAGTTGATAAATCAATATTCCAGGCATGCAAAGGACAGGTTACCGATTTCCCGTGAACAATCCCTTGCGATAAAGGACCGCCTTTATGAGGACATTCATCTAAAATGGCAAAGACTTCGTCCTGCGCATTTCTAAAAATGGCGATTGGTCCCACTCCAGCTTGTAAAACCCTAGCACCCATTACCGGAATTTCTTCTACGGGGAGGATTTTTTTCCAAACAACCTTTTCCAAATTATTCGGCATGATTTTCCTCAATAATCGGTATGGATTTAAATTGACGAATATCTACACGAGCGCGTTCAAAATCTTTCCATGGATCTGGAGCATCTTTTAGATCAAACAATAGTCGTTCATAAAGCGCTTTACGACTTTGCGTATCCTCAACAATTTTTTGTTTGATATATTCCATGCCTACCCGGGCTAAATAGTGCACAGTGCGATCTAGATACCAAGCTTCCTCGCGGTAGAGTTGTAAAAAAGCACCGGAATATTCCCGAACTTCTTCATCGGTTTTTACCTTGCAAAGAAATTCAGCAACTTCAGTTTTAATGCCGCCGTTGCCTCCGATGTAAAGCTCCCATCCAGAATCGACGCCGATAATACCAACGTCTTTAATACCTGCTTCCGCACAATTTCTCGGGCAACCCGAGACTGCTAGTTTGACTTTGTGTGGAGCGTACATTCCAAATAACATCCGCTCTAGGTTGACACCCATTTTCATTGAGGATTGAGTGCCAAAACGACAATGTTCATCACCAACACAGGTCTTTACAGTTCGAATCGATTTACCATAGGCGTGACCTGAGGGCATATCTAATTCTTTCCAAACGGCTGGTAAATCATCTTTTTTGATACCAAGTAAATCAATTCGCTGCCCGCCAGTAACCTTGACCGTTGGCACTTTATATTTTTCGGCAACATCAGCAATTCGACGCAACTCAGCAGGTGTTGTTAAGCCACCATACATCCTAGGTATTACTGAGTAGGTGCCGTCTTTTTGAATATTGGCATGTGCTCGTTCATTAATAAAGCGTGACTGTGGATCATCTTGAGCTTCGTGAGGCCAAGTAGAAATCAAGTAATAATTAAGTGCTGGTCTACAAGTGGCGCAACCGTTAGGGGTTCTCCAAGAAAGCTCAGCTCGAACTTGATCTTGGGAAATAAGATGTTTAGTGCGGATTGCCTCTCTAATTTCTTCATGGGAGTGCTCTGAACATCCACAAATTGATTTTTTACGTGGGGTAGCCGAATAATCAGTACCTAAAACATTCATGAGTACTTGTTCAACTAATCCTGTGCAGGATCCACACGAGCTACTTGCTTTAGTACATTTTTTAACTTCATCGAGTGTGAATAAGCCTTGTTCACGAATTGCTTTAACAATAGCACCTTTAGAAATGCCATTACAACCACAAACTTCATCGGCATCATTCATGCCAGCTATCTTGTTGTGACCCTGATGTCCAACATCACCAATGTTTGACTCACCAAACATTAAGGAGTCACGAATTTCAGAGATGTTTTTTGCATCCCGCATCAGTTTAAAGTACCAAGTACTATCACTCGTATCACCAAACATACAGGCGCCGACTAAACGATCATCTTGAATTACAAGTTTCTTGTAAACGCCACCAATGGGGTCGGCTAAGGTGATTTCTTCAGTACCTTCGCCTCCCATAAATTTACCAGTGGAAAAAAGATCGACACCTGTAACTTTGAGTTTTGTAGAAGTAACCGAACCGTTGTAAACATTAATCCCAATTTCTGCTAAGTGATTTGCACAGACCTTGGCTTGCTCAAATAATGGTGCAACTAAACCGTAAGCAATCCCTCGATGATTAGCGCATTCACCTACTGCATAGACTCTAGGATCAAAAGTTTGCATGGTGTCATTGACGACAATGCCACGGTTGCAGTAAAGGCCTGCAGATTCTGCTAAGGCTGTATTGGGTTTAATTCCTGCAGCCATTACTACGAGGTCAGCAGGTATTTCTAAGCCACCCTTAAAGCGAATGGAACCCACTCGGTCACCCGCTGCATTCGGTAAAATCGCTTCGGTCGATGTGCTAAGTAAAAATCTCAACCCTTTTTCTTCTAAAGAGCTTTGTAATAAATCAGCTGCCACTTGATCTAATTGACGTTCCATTAACCATGGTGCTAGGTGGATTACTGTGACACTCATTCCTCTAAGCGCTAAACCGTTTGCTGCTTCTAAACCTAATAATCCACCACCAATTACGACGGCATTTTTATAACGAGTAGCCACATCAATCATCTCGTTCGTATCTTTAATATCTCGGTAAGCAATCACACCAGGTAAGTTATTACCAGGTACAGGCAGAATAAAAGGGAGCGAACCAGTTGCTAGGAGTAATTTGTCGTAACTTTCTACAATACCGTCATCTGTTGTAACTGTTCGCTCTTTGCGATCTATCTTCACAACCTTTTTGTTGAGGTGAAGATGGATACCATTGCTTTGATACCAGTCCAAATCATTCAGGACGATTTGCTCAAGAGTCTGCTCACCAGCTAAGACCGGTGAAAGCAAGATGCGGTTGTAATTAGGATGGGGCTCAGCACCGAAAATCGTGATATCGTAAAACTCAGAATCAAATTTAAGTAATTCTTCAATCGTTCGTACACCCGCCATCCCATTACCAATTAAGACAAGTTTTTGCTTTCTCATGCCTTAACCTTGAAGCTATCGGCATAGGCAGCAGGGTTGGTACCATTCCAAGTAACCCCATCAAAGAACTTACTGGAGCGCATTTCACTTTTTGGCAGAGGTGTCTTAGTTGCTGTGGCAGCATCTTTGTAAATAGAAATATTAGTTACTTTTTTGGCGACGCCAAGATAGTCAGGATGATCTTTCAATAAACCCCAACGCTTATGCTGCGTTAAGAACCACATGCCGTCAGACAAATAGGGGTAGTTAACCATACCGTCGTTATAAAACTTCATGGCATTTGGATCGTCCCAAGACTTACCAATGCCGTTGTTATAACGACCCATCATGCGGTCTTGTATTACATTCACATCGGTATTTACAAAGGAGGGTGCGGAGACCACTTCAGCGGTTGCATGTTTGTTACTAACCGAAGAATCGATATACTTACCGGCCTCTAAAATGGCTGAGGCGACGGCTCTACAAGTGTTCGGATAGCGTTTCGTAAATTCTGCTGTTGCACCTAGTGCTTTTTCTGGATGGTCTTGCCAAATTGCTTGCGTCGTCGTTGCTGTAAAACCAACTCCGTCGATAATGGCACGAGCATTCCAAGGCTCACCAACGCAATATCCATCCATGTTGCCACTGCGCATGTTAGCAACCATTTGCGGTGGGGGAACAGTGATAATTTTGGCATCCTTAAAAGGGTTAATGCCGTAATTAGCTAGCCAATAATAAATCCACATGGCATGGGTGCCAGTTGGGAAAGTTTGGGCAAAAGTATAATCACGTTTCTCTTTATCCATGAGGGCTTTTAAGCTTGCACCATCTGTCACTCCTTTTTGGTAGAGTGCTTTGGAAAGAGTAATTGCTTGGCCATTATGGTTGAGTGACATGAGAATGGACATATCCTTTTGTTGTCCACCAATACCCATTTGCAGACCATAAACCAGTCCATAAAGAATGTGGGATAAATCATTTTCACCGTTGATTAACTTATCACGAATCGCTGCCCAAGAAGCCTCTTTGGTTGGAATGATTTTGATGCCATATTTTTTGTCGAGACCTAAGTGATTAGCCATTACAACAGAGGAGCAATCAGTTAGAGCAATAAAGCTAATCTTCACATCTGTTTTTTCTGGAGCGTCTGACCCAGCAGCCCAAGCACCTGACTTGACTAAAGGATCAACGAGAGAATAAATGCCTGCAGCGCCAATGGTTTGGATGAGTTTACGACGCCCAGAATCCGGT
>CANFME010000110.1 GCA_947448305.1 Burkholderiaceae bacterium | reverse complement strand
TTATAACCGCTTGTGCTGGTTTTTGCTGGAGTGTTCCTAGGCGCCTAGCAATTTGGCTAACAATATCTTGGCGCATATCAGTTACCAGCAAAGCCTCTAACTCTCCAGCTGCAGTTGGAGTAGAAATAGAATAATCCATATCTCTCGTTAAAAACAGGTTAGAGGGTTCAATTAATTCATCGCCTAATGCGTTGCTTACAGAAAAATTGACCGAAGCAACAATTCGGTAAGCAGTAATTTGTCCAGCCGAGTTATAAGACAGAATCTGTTTACCAATCGTTTCATTGATATTGACAATCAATTCTGCTTCTTGAGGATTACCAACAACTGCAGTGTTGACGGCTGTCTTTAAATATCGTACCAAATACAAACGCAGTTCTTGCGTCATGGTGCCACTCAAATACAAGGTCTTATAGGGTAAATTCACCGCACCGCGCATATGAAAACCACAACCACTCACAAGTAGACTGCCGAGCATTACGCAAACCAGCAGTAATTTTCTGATAGTGAGCTGAGTGGAAAAAAAATGAATGGTCATTTAAATAATAATTAGTGGTTGTGCTTTTAGTTTCTCAAGACTGACTACTCATAATCTAAAAATTCGTGAAAAATACTTTTAGAAACCAAGATGCAAACATTTGCATCTTGTATTAAATTACCACATTCACGAGACGACCTGGTACAACAATCACTTTTTTCGGTGTTGCACCCTCAAGTAGCTTTTGCAAAGTAGGCGTTGCCATCGCAATACTTTCGATTTGCTCCTTGGAGCTATCTGCTGGTACTAAGAAATCACCTCTTAACTTACCATTGACCTGCAACATGAGTTTGATTTCATTTTGAATCAAAGCACTCTCATCCACTTCTGGCCATGGCGCATCGAGCAGTTGACCTAATGTACTTTGGTTGGTTTGATCAAAGCCTAAATCGCTCCATAGCTGTTGGGTAATATGCGGCACGATAGGATACAAAATTCGCAGCAAAATACTAATCGACTCGACCATCACCGCTGGTGAAATCTCTGCACTTTGCTCTAAGGTATTGAGCATTTTCATACAAGCAGAAACAACAGTGTTGTACTGCATTCTCGAATAATCGAAATTCGCTTGCTTCAGAATGGTGTGGATTTCAAAACGTAATGCTTGGTCTTGCTTAGTTGGTAGATTGCTAGCAGAGCTTGCGCTCTGGCAGATCGCTTTATTTGCATCCGCAAAGTTCCATAATCTTCTCAAAAATCTTGCCGCACCTTCTACACCAGTCTCCGACCACTCTAACTGCTGCTCAGGAGGTGCAGCAAACATCGTAAATAGTCTTGAAGTATCAGCGCCGTATAAATCGATTAAGGTTTGCGGATCAATGCCATTATTTTTACTTTTGGCCATTTTCTCAACACCGCCGATTTCAACAGGCAGGCCATCCGATTTAAGGGTCGCTCCTTGTGGTCGACCTTTTTCATCGAGTTGTAAATCTACATCGGCCGGATTAATCCATTCACGTCGACCATTCGGCAATTCACGATAATAAGTTTCGTTGAGAACCATACCTTGTGTCAGCAAATTCTTAAACGGCTCATTAAAACTAATAAGGCCTAAATCTCTCATGACCTTAGTCCAGAACCGCGCATACAATAAATGCAAAATAGCGTGTTCAATACCACCAATGTACTGATCCATTGGCATCCAATATTCATTGCGACCATCGACCATTTGCTTCGCATCTGGTCCTGTATAGCGCATGAAATACCATGATGAATCCACAAAAGTATCCATCGTGTCGGTTTCGCGTCTAGCCGGTTTACCGCACTTTGGACAAACGCAGTTTAAAAAATCAGCTCTTTTGTTGAGTGGATTACCGGATCCATCAGGAACGCAGTCCTCAGGCAGTACCACTGGTAAATCTGCTTCAGGCACCGGTACTTCACCGCAACCCGGCGTTTGGCTATCCCCGCAATGAATAATCGGGATGGGCGTACCCCAGTATCTTTGTCTAGAAATACCCCAATCGCGCAGGCGATAAGTGGTTTTTTTGGCGCCTAAGCCTAGTTTTTCTAAATCATTAGCAACCGCCAAAATGGCCTCAGCAACCGTCAAACCGTCATAGGCGCCGCTATTGATGACGACTGTATGATCTTTATCGGCGTACCATTCCTGCCAATGCTTGGTGGAAAATGGTGTTGCTTTGCGTGCACTTAATTTTTCAGGATCTTTAAGACCCACGACTTGTTCAATGGATAAGTCATATTTGAGAGCAAACGCAAAATCTCTTTCATCATGCGCAGGCACGCCCATGACAGCGCCGTCACCATAACTCATCAACACATAATTACCGACCCAAACCGAAATAGCTTTACCGGTTAATGGATGCTGGACCGTTAAGCCCGTCGGTAAGCCTTCTTTTTCTTGGGTTGCAAGATCTGCTTCAATCACACTCCCCTTTTTGCATTTCTCAATAAAGGCAGCTAGTTCAGGATTATTTTTTGCAGCAAAGGTAGCCAGAGGATGCTCAGGAGCAACGGCAACAAAAGTAGCGCCCATAATCGTATCGGCGCGCGTAGTAAACACATATAACTTACCATCCTGGATCAGCGCTCCATCTTCTTCAATGGCATGCGGAAAGGCAAAGCGTACTCCAAAGCTTTTACCAATCCAGTTTTGTTGCATGATTTTGACCCGCTCAGGCCAACCTAGCGGTTCTAAATCATTGAGTAACTCTTCTGCATAGGCCGTGATATTTAAGTAATATCCTGGAATCTCTCTTTTTTCAACGATAGCGCCTGAGCGCCAACCGCGACCATCAATCACTTGTTCATTAGCAAGTACTGTTTGATCAATCGGATCCCAGTTCACTACTTGAGTCTTACGATAAGCAATACCTTTTTCTAGCATCTTGAGGAATAACCACTGATTCCAACGATAGTAGTCTGGTGAGCAGGTAGCAATTTCGCGTGACCAATCAATCGAGAGTCCCATTGCCATCATCTGCTTTTTCATGTACTCAATATTGGAGTAAGTCCACTGCGCAGGCGGTACTTTATTATTAATCGCCGCATTTTCTGCCGGCATCCCAAAAGCATCCCAACCCATTGGCATCAATACGTTAAAGCCCTGCATCCGCAGTTGGCGTGCCATCACGTCATTGATGGTGTAATTACGCACATGACCCATATGTAATTTGCCAGAAGGGTATGGCAACATCGAACAGGCATAAAATTTTGGTTTTAAGCTGCCGTCCGGATTTCTTGCCTCTTCTTCAACGCGGTAAACATTGGCGTCTTGCCATTTTTGACGAACTTCTAATTCTACTGAGCGATGGTCATACTGGGTCATACGTTATTCATTTCTTCTTGAAAATATCGACAATTAAAGTTGGTTTAAACCTAAAACATCCTGCATATCAAAAAAGCCTGTTGCCTCTTGATTTAAAAAACGTGCAGCGCGCAGTGCGCCCTGTGCATAGGACATACGACTGGCTGATTTATGCGTAATTTCGATCCGCTCACCATCACCAGCGAATAATACTGTGTGGTCTCCGACAATATCACCGCCCCTGATGGTTGCAAAACCAATCGTACCCTCTTGACGCTCGCCAGTATGGCCTTCACGCGACATCACAGCCCATTCCTTGAGATCCTTACCCTGTACTTTCGCAATGACTTCACCCATTTTTAAAGCAGTCCCCGACGGAGCGTCCACTTTATGCTTGTGGTGCGCTTCAATCACTTCGATGTCATAACCTTGATTCAAAATCTTCGCAGCTAGTTCTAGTAACTTAAAGGTAGCATTGACGCCAACGCTCATATTCGGGGCGAAGACAATCGCAGTAAGGGTACTTAATTCTTGCAACTCAGCTTGCTCAGCGACACTAAGTCCGGTAGTGCCAATAATCATTTTGATACCATGCTCCGCCGCAAAGCGAGCATGATTCATGGTGCCTTCCGGACGGGTAAAATCAATCAAAAATCTAGCATTTGTTAAACCTTGACCAAAATCTGAGGTAATGACTACACCCGTTTGTTTACCGAGTGTCGCGCCTGCATCTTGACCAATCGCTGGACTTTGAGCAATATCCAGTGCACCGACAAGCTCAGCATCACTACTTGCTAGAATCGTTTCGATTAACATTTTGCCCATCCGGCCGGATGCGCCTGCAACAGCTATTGGTAAAGTAGATTTCATAATTTTTTTAAAGAAAAATTGGCGTTAATATTGTGGATGGTATCGTTTAGGATTGCCCGGTGATTTTTATCTAATCAATATAAAAATTCTGGTTTGTCCTCAAATTAACGATCAGCTTTTCGCAGATTATTTCTAATACCATCAATTTCAATAATCAAATCTTTTTCTGTTGGTAAGTCATCCGCATCAATTTTGACTAATTTTGTACCTTCAAAATTCAAAGTTACTTTTCTTTGTTGCATGTCCTGTGAATCGCCTTTGCGATATAAGAATACATAATCCCAACGGTTAATGTGAAAAATATCATTTAAGAGTGGCGTACCTAAAATAGCTTTTACTTGGTCTTTTGACATACCTGGTCTGATTGATTCCAGTAAATCTTTAGAGATAACGTTACCCTGCACCATATCTGGACGATAAGGATTAAATAACCTAGTTGCAAGGTCGTCTTTTTCTTTCACCAAGGTCGGTTTATTCGCGTTACTAGAACAAGCACCCATTACCAGCGCCGTACATACTGCCAAAACAATTAACTTTAGTGTCTTTGTCATAAAAATTTAAGCCTAGATAGAAAAAAGCAAAGCATACCTATTAGATATCAGAGTGCTAATTTTACCGCTTAACGGATGAATCTTCTGAATATTTCACCTTTTTTCCCTAAACGGCCTACTTTTGAATACAATCTATTCAAACATAGCTGTATTTTCCATTAGCAACTCAAACCGTATTCTCATGGCAACTAATTCCAACTCTTCAAATGACTTACGTAATATCGGACTCAAAGTAACTGGTCCGCGTATTAAGATTTTAGAGTTCTTTCACCAAAATCCAGGTGCTCACTACAGCGCAGATGATATTTATCTTGCTCTGAGTAAAGATGGCATGGATATTGGTTTAGCTACAGTCTACCGAGTGTTAACCCAATTTGAACAAGCAGGTATATTACTTCGTAATCATTTTGAATCGGGTAAAGGTGAAGGAAAAGCGATCTTTGAACTCAACGAAGGTGTTCATCATGATCATCTAGTTTGTTTGGATTGTGGTCATGTAGAAGAGTTTGTCGACAGCGCGATTGAAAATCGACAACGAGAAATTGCTAGCAAATTAGGCTTTACGCTAGAAGAACACGTGCTCGCCATGTACGGTTCTTGTAACAAGAAAAACTGTAAATATAAAAAGTGATTCATTGATTAATTGTAATTTTTCAACTCTTGCAAGTTCATTATTCTTTATCACTTCCCAAAAACTATTAATAATGACAATGGCTTCATATCCTGACGCTATTACCTATCCCTATTTTAGTGCTTAATTTTTTATATGTCATTGATAGTTATACATTAATTATCAATATCCCTCACTTGAGGGATGTAAATTATTGTTCGAATTTTTATTTTCAGGCTACCTAATTCGGTAGAATTGTCATGTACATATGAATTACAATTTTTCTAGATCATTTAAGTTACCGTTTAGTAAATTTTCTTTTTTTATCAATCTTTCGAAAAGTAGAAGCAATGCTCTTGCAAATTGGTACCCTACTGACATCATTCTTATTGACATTCTTGATTGTCAAGTATGCCCATTGGCATCTTCACTTATCCTCAGATCAAGAGCATGGACCTCAAAAGTTACATAGTGGTTCAATTCCTCGCATTGGTGGTCTATCGATTTACCTTTCCCTTTTGATTGCTGTAATAACGCAATCTCTTTTCGAAAAAAATCCAAGTAATGAGTATTTGATTTTCTTTGTTTGTACTATTCCTTGTTTTGTGATCGGCATACGAGAGGACATCACCAAAAAAGTTGGGGTCAAGCTCAGATTGGTGTTTACTGCCATTTCAGCATTAATCGGTATTTATTTTTTGGATGGTTTAATTTACAGCGTAGATTTACCAATCTTGGATGATTTACTCAAGATGCAGTGGTTTGGTTATCTCTTAACCGTTTTTGCGATTACAGGTATTTCGAATGCTTACAACATTATTGATGGTCTTAATGGCTTAGCTGGTATGGTAGGCATAGTGTCATTATTAGCCATCTATTATGTCGCCTATCTTTTTGGTGATAACTACATCCTATTTCTTGCCCAAATTTTAATTGCTAGTATTTTAGGATTTTTACTTTGGAACTATCCAAAAGGGAAAATCTTTTTAGGGGATGCTGGCGCTTATCTGATTGGGTTTTGTAGTGGCTTTTTGTCTTTATTACTAGTTGATCGACACGCAGAAATTTCGCCTTGGTTCGCATTATTGGTCAATTTTTACCCAATCTTCGAAACGCTTTACTCTATCTTCCGTAGAAAAATAAGCAAGAATCAGGATCCAACCGCCCCAGATGCACAACATTTCCACTCCCTCGTCTACTTTTGGATGAAGCATCGGACGCCTAAGAGCAATGATAAAGACCATAAACTACCTTTATGGGTCAAAAATGCACAGGCGTCTACTATTCTTTGGGTCTTACCAATTTTGTGTGCCATCCCTGCTGTGTTATTTTTCGACAACTCTTTTGTTTTGAAATCTTTTACTTTCTTGTTTGCCTTTACTTACATCCTCATTTACCGGTTTTTAATCACAAGCAATCCCTCTGCAGTTATTGCCGAAGTTACTTCTGAAGCTTAGGTTTAATTCAAATTTGGCTTAACCCAGATCCGTGTTCAAAGCAATAAAAGCTTGTTTGGGTTCAGTAGGTTCTCTGGATCTAAGGCTGTTTTGATGTTTCTCATCATTTGATAAGCCACACTACCGCGATGCTCTAAAAGATATTCACGCTTCAATTGACCAACGCCGTGTTCGGCAGAAATCGACCCGCCAAATACCTGAATTTGTGCAAAAACAATCTGCGTAATGCTGGCTTCATGCTCCTGAATGTAGCTAGCTTCTGCACCCCTTGGTGCACAGAAGTTGTAATGTAAATTACCATCGCCTAAATGACCGAAGTTAATGATCTGCAATCCCGGGAACTGCACAGAAAGTAAGCGGTCTGTAGTTTCAATAAAACCGGCTATTTTCGAAATCGCAAAGGAGATATCAAATTTAATATTTCCCGGCTCTTTTGCCTGCGCCAAAGTAATATGATGCCGAATTCCCCAAAATTCATTCACCTGGGCCTGCGATGTCGCAATGGCAGCGTCTTGAATACGTCCACTGTCTAGATAACGCTCAAGCGTACTTTCTAAAATATTTTGAATACGATGTGAAGATTGACTTTCATCCTGATCAAAATTAGCTAATTCAATCAGGAGCGTGTATTGCCCGGTTAAAAAAATAGGCCTTTGATACTGCGGAAAATGCTCCATAGTTAAGGCAAGTGATTCTCGCGACATCATCTCAAAGGCACATAATTCATTACCAGCGAGTTGTTGCAATTCTTGCAACAGGGCGATCATATCCG
>CANFME010000109.1 GCA_947448305.1 Burkholderiaceae bacterium | reverse complement strand
GTGGCCGAGCTCATGCACTTTGGCACAACTATATTAAAAGCACAGGATGTCATGGAAGGTATACCAGAAATGATTCCTGAAATTCAAATCGAAGCAACCTTTCCGGACGGTACTAAATTAGTTACAGTCCACCAACCAATTCAATAGGAACTATCATGAAGAAAATTATTGCTCTTACTACTGGTCTTTTATTTTCAAGCTTGCTATTCGCTCACCCTGGCCATGGTGAAAACTTTGCTGGTGCTTTTATGCATCCCATCTTGGGCTGGGACCACTTATTAACAATGCTAGTAATTGGCATGATGATGAATTCCTATAGCTTCAAAAAGGGTATCTTATTGCCGATTGTTTTTGTTAGTGGTTTTACGATAGCAGCAATTGCTGGTGCAAATGTAAGCTTTATTTCTGATGCGGCCACTTTGATTAATCAAGCAACATTAATGACCTTAATCTTGTTAGCTGCGATTAATATTTTCAATAAAACAGTTTCTTTTAATTTTCTACTGTCCATATTGGGTGGCTTTGGATTGATTCATGGCTTAGCGCATGGTATAGAGTTGCCTAGTAATCAGCCGACCATTATTTCTGGATTGATTATTTCTACGATTATGATTCACTCGATTGGTTTTTTAATCTGTAAGTTCACGTCAAAGAAATTTAGTCATTTTATGCGCTACTTTACTTTGACTTCTGGCTTTCTTGGAGCCATTGCACTTATCCAAACGATTTGAGGTGGAAAAATGATTCCAGGAGAGATTAGGACAAGTGGTGAAGACATTGAAATTAATGTTGGTAGAAAAGTGCTGGATATAGTCGTTGCAAATGCCGGTGATCGGCCCATTCAGGTTGGCTCGCACTTTCATTTTTTTGAAGTGAATACAGCACTGCAGTTTGATCGCAATTTGGCGAGAGGTTATCGTTTAAATATTGCATCTGGGACTGCTATTCGTTTTGAACCTGGGCAAAAGAAATCGATTCAATTAGTGCAATTAGACGGTGATCAAATTGTTTTTGGATTTAATGGTTTAGTGATGGGAAAACTATAATGGTCAAAATTTCCAGAAAAGCATATGCTGAAATGTATGGCCCAACGGTTGGTGATCATGTCCGTTTAGCAGATACCGATTTGTGGGTTGAAGTAGAAAAAGACTTTACCATTTATGGTGAAGAAGTAAAGTTCGGTGGTGGCAAAGTCATTCGTGACGGAATGGGACAAAGTCAACGACTTACGAAAGATTGCGTAGATACAGTTATTACTAACGCTTTAATTTTAGATTATTGGGGTATTGTCAAAGCGGATATCGGTATCAAAAATGGTTTGATCAGTGGGATTGGTAAGGCGGGTAATCCTGATATCCAACCTGGGATTACGATTGTAGTTGGCCCTGGTACGGAAGTCATTGCCGGTGAGGGAATGATTATTACAGCGGGTGGCATTGATTCCCATATTCACTTCATCTGTCCTCAACAAATTGAGGAAGCTCTCATGAGTGGTGTCACGACAATGATCGGTGGCGGTACTGGCCCAGCAACTGGTACGTTCGCTACTACCTGTACGCCTGGTCCGTGGCATATTCATTCTATGCTTAGTGCTATCGAAGCGTTTCCAATGAATATTGGCTTATTAGGTAAAGGCAATGCAAGCTTGCCTGGACCATTAAAAGAACAAGTTCGAGCTGGTGTAATCGGTCTTAAATTGCATGAGGATTGGGGTACAACCCCTGCTGCAATTGACTGCTGTTTGACTGTGGCTGATGAGATGGATGTACAGGTTGCGATTCACACTGATACTCTGAATGAGTCTGGATTTGTAGAAGCAACGATAGCCGCTTTTAAAGATCGCACGATTCATACTTTCCATACTGAGGGAGCTGGAGGCGGTCATGCACCAGATATTATTTGCGCAGCTGGGTTGTCCAATGTCTTGCCTTCATCAACCAATCCCACCATGCCTTATACGGTCAACACAATTGATGAACACTTAGATATGTTGATGGTTTGCCATCATTTGGATCCATCGATTGCTGAGGATATTGCTTTTGCAGAAAGTCGTATCAGAAGAGAAACGATCGCAGCGGAAGATATTTTGCATGACCTTGGCGCTTTCTCGATGATGAGTTCGGATAGTCAGGCAATGGGAAGAGTGGGCGAAGTCATCATGCGGACTTGGCAAACCGCTCACAAGATGAAGGTTCAACGTGGAAGTTTGTCGACTGATCAAAGCGCTGATAACTTTAGAGTAAAACGCTACATCGCAAAATACACGATTAACCCTGCTATTACCCATGGCATATCACATGTTGTAGGTTCGATTGAAAAAGGTAAATTAGCGGATTTGGTTATTTGGAAGCCAGCCTTTTTTGGTGTTAAACCCAGTATCATTCTTAAGGGTGGGATGATTGCAGCTGCAGCGATGGGGGATCCTAATGCATCCATTCCAACACCACAACCGGTTCATTATCGTCCGATGTTTGGAGCTTTTGGTGGCGGATTAAAAACTTCACTAACTTTTGTTTCTCAAAGTGCAATGGATAATCCTGAAGTCCATTCTTTAGGTCTCAAGAAAACACTAGAACCTGTCAAATCAACCAGAAATATTAAAAAGTCAGACATGATACTTAATGATTGGCAGCCTAATATTTCAGTCGATCCAGAAACCTATCAAGTTTTAGCTGATGGCCTTGATTTGACTTGTGAACCGGCAAAAGTTCTTCCTTTAGCCCAGCGCTATTTCCTGTTTTAAAAATAAAGCCTACATGCAAGTCATTACTAAAAATTTAAAGAAGTTAAAACTCGCGAAGAAGTTCATGGGAGAAGCTCGCCAAATTCGTTTACCTTTTTTGGATCGAAGTAAAAGTAGGCAGAGTTACCTGTTTGAAGATGGTGAGAAAGTTTTAATTAACTTACCACGGGGAGGTGTTATGCGTGGAGGTGATGTTTTAGTTGATGAAGATGGGAAGTTTTATCTCGTTACTTCGTTACCTGAAAATATCCTAAAGGTAAGCTCATCTAATCGACTTAGTTTAATGAGAGCAGCTTATCACCTAGGTAACCGCCATATCCCCATTGAATTAGGTCTTAATTATTTGCACTTAGAGGAAGATCCTGTTTTAGCTGATATGTTAAGGCAATTAGGTGTAGAAGTAACGAAAGAGTGCTTGCCATTTGAACCTGAGCATGGTGCTTACGGTGGCGGTCATAAGCACGGACACGATGAAAGCTTTGCTGAGGACTACGCTGTTGCTCAAAGTGTGTTCGAGAGCCATCATCACTCTCATCATGGGCACCCACATGACCACAATCACGACCATCCGCACTGATTAAAGAACCAAGCCATTATGTCTAATCCCAAGATTCTCAATGCAATGTTGCATTTAGCTTCACCTGCATTACCGATTGGCGGGTTTAGTTACTCTCAAGGCTTAGAATCTGCGATTAATGTTGGTCTTATTCATGATCAGGTTTCAGCGAAAAATTGGATTCACACTAACCTCCATTCTGTGATTGCTAATGCAGAAGCCATTATTTGGGTGTATTTGTTTCAGGGATGGCAGGATTCGGATTTAGCGAAAATATCTTATTGGAATCAGTGGTTTTGGGCATCCAGAGAGACAAGTGAATTTAGGGCTGAAACGATTCAAATGGGCTGGTCTTTGGCTAAGTTAATGCAAGAATTAGAGCGTGGAACGCATGAGCAGCTAAAGCTTTTAAACGAGGTGAAAAAAATCACCTTACCATGCGCTCATAGTTTTGCCTGTCACAGTGTAGGTATGACTGAGAGAGAGGGATTACAAACGTATCTTTATTCTTGGATAGAAAACCAAGTGATGGCTGCCATGAAATCCGTACCACTTGGGCAAGTCGCTGGCCAGAAAATTTTATTAGCAGTTTTGGACAATGTCCCGGATTTAATTGATGAAATATTTAGTAAGCTAGCACTCCAAGAAAAACCAATTAATACTTTCTCAATGCAACTGAGTGTCTTGTCAGCAAGACATGAAAGTCAATATTCTCGCTTATTTAGGTCTTAAAAAATGATAAACAAAAGAACAAAAAAACTGCCACCTCTTCGTATTGGAATTGGTGGTCCTGTTGGCTCAGGCAAAACCACTTTACTAGAAATGCTTTGCAAAGCCATGTCAGAAGAATTTGATTTAGTGGCGATTACTAATGATATTTATACCAAAGAAGATCAGCGCTTATTAACTATTTCAGGAGCATTACCTGCGCAGAGGATCATGGGGGTTGAGACGGGTGGTTGTCCACACACCGCTATCCGAGAGGATGCCTCGATTAATTTAGAAGCGGTGGATCGTATGTTGGAAAGATTCCCAGAAGCCGATATCGTATTTATTGAATCGGGTGGGGATAATCTAGCTGCTACTTTTAGTCCAGAGTTATCTGATCTAACGATTTACGTGATTGATGTTGCTGGTGGTGAAAAAATTCCACGCAAAGGCGGCCCCGGAATTACTAAGTCTGATTTACTCGTGATTAATAAAATCGACTTAGCTCCTTATGTCGGTGCAAATTTAGATGTGATGGAAGAGGATACTAAAAGAATGCGTCCTAATCGACCTTATACGATGACGGATTTAAAAAGGAAAACCGGATTGAATGAAATCATTTCCTTCATCAAGGAAAAAGGGATGTTTAACGAATAAAAAGGTTAAACTAATCGTACTTGGTAGGATATCGGTGCTATCTTCCTATCAGATGAACAGCATTAAAAATAAATAATTACTAGGAGATTGGTTTGATGGTTAATCGTATAGTTCGGAATATTCTTTTGTTATGCCTCACATTGAGTGTTTATAACTTTTCTTATGCCGCAGATATTAAGGTCCTGATTTCTTCAGGTTTTTTTGGCGTCTATCATGAACTAGGACCTATTTTTGAAAAAAAGACAGGTCATAAATTAATCACGGTACGTGGTCCTTCCATTGGTGATTCCCCTGAGGCAATTCCGACGAGGCTTGCGCGTGGTGAAACTGCTGATTTAGTGATATTAGATGGTGAAGCAGCTCACGAACTCGCACACAAAGGCTTTGTTAAAGAGTCTAGCGTTACCATTTTGGGACTTTCACAAATTGGTATGGCAATTAAAGAGGGTGCAACTAAACCTGATATTAGTACAGTAGATGCGTTTCGTAAAACCTTGTTAGATGCTAAATCTATTGGTTATTCAGATAGTGGAAGCGGCACTTACATCGCTGGCCAAATGTTTAAGAAGCTTGGAATCGAAGATCAAGTAAAAGGTAAAAGTAAGAAGGTAAGAGGCCCACCTTCTGGAGAGCCTGTTGCTGCAACAGTTGCTAGGGGTGAAAATGAAATTGGCTTTCAACAAGTGAGCGAAATTTTACATGTGCCAGGTATTACATACGTAGGACCAATTCCTAAAGAAGTTCAACCAGGTTTTACCTTTGCTGGAGCTGTAACAACGGGCTCTAAACAAGAACAAGCTGCAATTGAACTGATTAAATTCTTAAGAGCCCCAGAAGCTGAGGCCGTTATCGTGAAAGCAGGATTAGGATATCCTCGTTAAAACCCACTCACATTATTGAGATAAATAAAAATGAGACAAAATCTTTTACGTGAAATGTGGGCCAACCATCAGCCTATCGTCAATGGTTGGGTTGCCACCGCCAATAGTTTTAGTGCTGAAATCATGGCCAATCAAGGATGGGATTCCATCACGGTTGATATGCAGCATGGAGTCGTCGATTACCAAGCCATGGTACAAATTCTTCAGGCGATTTCGACAACGAAGACTGTGCCGATGGTTAGAGTTCCATGGTTGGATGCTAGCCATATTATGAAAACCTTAGATGCGGGTGCTTATGGCATTATTTGTCCGATGGTAAACACTGCAGATGAAGCGGCAAAACTGGTTGAGTGGTCAAGTTATTCTCCAATGGGTTCTAGAAGCTTTGGCCCTATTAGAGCTTTTTTGTATGGCGGACAAGACTATCCTCTTTATGCCAATCAAACGATATTGCGTTTGGCAATGATTGAGACAGCGAAAGCGATTGATAACCTAGATGCCATTTTGCAAGTTGAAGGACTCGATGGAATTTACATAGGGCCGGCTGACTTATCTCTTTCTTTAGGATGTACTCCTAAATTAGATCATTTAGATGAGAAAGCTGCACAAGCAGTTGAACATATTTTATCCAGAGCAAAAGCACATAATAAGTTTGCAGGCATTCATAATGCCGAATCACCCCAAGCCCTCGCTAGGGTTCAAATGGGTTTTGACATGGTCACCGTCAGCTCAGATGTGCGCATGATTACGAGTGGTTCCCAAACCATTCTCAAAGAAATGAAAGCTGGACTAGAGTCCAAGCCATCCTCAACGTACTAATTAAAAATCGGTAATAGCAATATCCCTAAAGAAATCTAGAGATATTGCATTATTTGAAAATCTTGTGTAATCTTAAATACGAACGGTCGTTTCATTTTATACAAGGATTTTTAAATGGTCACTGCAGAAAAATCTACCCTTGCCGATTATGCCAAGGGTGCAGTAACAAAAGCATTCATACTCCAAGGCGCTATTGAAATCGCAGGTAAAGAAGGTCTCGAGGGAATTACCATTGGTAATTTAGCAGAGCGAGTGGGAATGAGTAAGAGCGGAGTATTCGCTCACTTCGGGTCTAGAGATGAATTATTAATTGAAGTGATTAAGGAGTATTACCGAAGGTTTGAAAGGGATGTTTTTGAGCCAGCCTTATCTATGTCAAAAGGATTACCACGCCTGCGAAAAATGATTCGAAATTGGATTGATGTCAGTAGCGATAAAAATAGCCCAGGTTGTTTTTTTATTTCTGGAGCTATTGAATATGACGATCGCCCAAGTCATATTCGAGAAGAGTTATTCAATAGTGTCGAAGTTTGGCGAAACGCCATTCGGCGAGCAATCAAAGAATCGATTGAGGAAGGTCAACTCAAGTCAGATACAAATGTTGAACAAATGTTATTCCAAATCTACAGCGTAGTCTTAGGCGTTCACCATGACTCTCGTTTTTTGAAAATCCGACAAAGCAAAGAAATCGCAAACAAAGTAATTGAAGAACTTTTTATTCATTAAATATATAAAGGAAACCACATGCCTAGCTATAACGCACCAATTCGAGATATGCAATTTGTGCTTCATGAAGTATTGAACGTGTCATCTGAACTTAAAAAGTTTAAAGCGTATGAAGATATTGATCAAGACGTGATTAACCAAATTATAGAAGAAGCAAGTAAATTTGCTAGCGAAGTTTTACAACCAACGAATCAAGCTGGGGATTTGATGGGTTGTACTCGAAATCAAGATGGGTCTGTCACAAGTCCTGCCGGTTTTAAAGAAGCATATGCCAAATATGTTGAGGCAGGTTGGCCAACCTTGTCATGCGACAGTGCATATGGAGGTCAAGCTTTACCTCAAATCATCAATACTGTTTTATATGAAATGTTGAACTCTGCAAACCAAGCTTGGACGATGTATCCGGGACTCTCTCACGGAGCCTATGAATGCTTGCATACACACGGTACGGAAAATCAAAAGAATCGTTACCTTAAAAATTTAGTTTCTGGAAAATGGACTG
>CANFME010000108.1 GCA_947448305.1 Burkholderiaceae bacterium | reverse complement strand
TGATTTAGAAAGAGCGATTCGGGCGCATGGAAACTTTGCAGAATATGTGCCAATTAACCTAATATTAATAGCCTGTTTGGAAGTCAATTTTGCCCCTTGGTGGTTAATTGTTCTATTTGGGATTCTGTTGGTACTTGGCAGAATAATCCATGCATTAGGAATTAGTGAACCGCCACCAAATTTTTCAAAAAGAGTCTGGGGGATGAAACTTACCTTCTTTACGATGATTGGCTTAATTACGACGAATCTAGGATGGGCTTTTTTTAATTTCTTTTTTTAGGTCTAGTAAGTTATTTTTAGACGACTAATGTAATTGTGTTGATTTGTGACGTGTAGTTAGCATCTAAATACTCATGCCAATAAGCTAGAGTGGAAGGTACTATGTTTAAAAGACTTCTCGCACTCCCTAAAACCGTATGGTTCATTGGACTGATCAGTTTAGTTAATGACACTGCGAGTGAGTTACTGTACCCCCTCATTCCAATTTATTTAACGTCCGTCTTGATGGTGGGCCCGCGAATACTTGGCCTCATTGAAGGTATCGCTGAAGCGACAGCAAGTATTTTTAAATTAATCTCCGGAGTTGTTGTTGATAAAACCAAAAATACCAAAATATGGATTGTCGTTGGCTATTTTTTAGCAGGATTTGGCCGGCCATTTATCGCTTTTGTGAGCTCCTGGGGATGGATACTTGTAATTCGGTTTACAGACCGAATGGGTAAAGGCTTGAGAAGCTCACCTAGAGATGCGCTTTTAGCACAAACAGTTGCTCCTTCAGAGCGAGGAATCACTTTTGGTCTGCACCGCTCCCTAGATAATGCGGGTGCCGTTATTGGACCGATTATTGCTAGTGTCTTATTAGCAAATCACGTGCCCTTAAAAGACATATTCTTATGGGCACTTTTACCCGCAGCTATTGTGATGGTCTTGACTTGCTTTATCAACGAGCCAAAAGTTGTTATTACCCCAGAGAACGATCATTTCCACTGGTCATTAAAGGGCATGCCAAAAAAGTTTAAGTTCTACTTACTTGCGATGGCGATACTGACGCTTGGCAACTCATCAGATATGTTTCTTTTGCTAAGGCTGAGTGACCTAGGGGTCTCTCCTATTGAAATACCACTAATTTGGGCAGGCGTTTCATTAATTACTTCACTGTGCGGTACTCCGTTATCCGCTCTCTCTGATCGATACGGTAGAGAGCCATTTATCTTAGGCGCTTGGCTTGCCTTTGTTTTATTTTATTTCGGCCTAAGCTTTTCAAGCTTATCGTTATACCAAGTCATCGGCTTGTTTGCCTTATATGGATTTTTTAAAGCTGCAACAGAGGGTGTTGAAAAAGCACTCGTAGCGGATTTAGCACCACTCGGTCTTGTTGGCACAGCTTTTGGATGGTTTAACTTAATTGCTGGTGTAATGATTTTGCCATCATCCATCATTTTTGGATGGCTATATGAAAGCTATGGCACGCAATATGCTTTTCTTTATTCGGCGGGTTGCGCATCAGTTGCACTGGGTATATTTTTAATTACAGTTTTTCCGTTCAGACCAAATGTCATAAATGGAGATGAATCCCAGAAGGGACTCAACTCAATTACTTAATAACTAGAACAGGTTGTTTTGCTTTATGGGTAATCCGATGTGCAACGGATCCGAGTAGAAAGTCTGAAACTTCAGATCGCCCTTTTGATCCAATTACAATCATTCCGACCTTTTCTTTATCAGCAATAGATAAAATCGTTTCAGCTACATTACCGATTTCAATAATAAAACTGTGAGGAACATCCGACTTTGCTAATAATTTTTGAGCAGGCTTCATTTCTTTTTGACTATTTTCAATTAAGAAATTCTTAATATCTTCATAGGTAACAAATTGATTGATGTAGTTAAAGCTCGAATCGTCATGGACAGTGATAACAACAATTGAGGATTTAGCAGTTAAACCTTTTGCCAAATTAACAGCATACTTAAGGGCTTTGAAAGAACTCTGTGAACCATCGATGGGTACTAATATTTTCATAAACACCTCCGTAGTCATCCCATTTAAGCACTATAAAAATAATGTGTCAAATATGAAAAAAATAATGGATTAATCTACTCAACTATAGGATTAGCTTTTCATTGACTTTAATAAGGTGAGTTGCACAACTAGTTGAAAACTAATTTCCTGTAAAAAGAAAATTAGTCTTTCCCAAAAGTAAAATTTGAAGAATGGTTATTCGTTTGTAATGTGACGTTCTTGAATAATCTTTGCCCAGATTTGTGAATCTTTAGCAATGTATTTTCTTAAGTCATCTCGAGTACCTGGAGATGGATATAGACCATGCTCTTTCAGGGCAGCAATAATCTCTTTATCACTAAGAACTTTTACTAACTCTTTATTCCATTGTTCTAGCATCGCATCAGAATTTTTAGAAGATGCGACAAATGCATACCAATTACTGGAGTCAAAACTTGGGAAACCTGACTCGGCGATTGTTGGTACGTTAGGCAAGGCTTCAATTCTTTTGGCGCCTGTAATGGCGATAGGACGTAATTTGCCACTCTTAATATGGGGCATTGCAGAGGAAATCGTTGAGTAATAACAGTTCACCCTTCCGCCTAAAACATCAATCATCGCAGGATTACCTCCTTTATAAGGGACATGCGTTGTTTCAATTTTTGCTAAAGAGTTTAAAAGCTCACCCTGTAGGTGCGAAGCTGACCCATTACCAGTGGATGCAAAGGTGAGTTTACCCGGATCTTTTTTAGCAAGATCAATGAAGTCTTTTAAAGATTTGATATTTGATTCTGAGGGTACAACCAGTACATTTGGAAAAGCGACACCCATCGTAAGAGGTGCTAAGTCTTTAACGGGGTCATAGGATAATTTCATTAAAAGTGGCGCAATCGATAAAGGGCCAATGGATCCCAATAGGATTACTGAACCATCCGTTGGGCCGGTCGCAACTGTACCGTGAACAATATTGCCACCCGCCCCTGCCCTGTTTTCTACAATAACTGATTGACCAATATTTTCACCTAGCTTTTTAGCAATGATTCTAGCTGCAGTATCCGTACCGCCACCCGCAGCAAAACCCACGTACATCGTGATCGTTTTTTTAGGAAGAAGCTCTTGACCATGGGATGATCCTACAACACCAAGCATCGTTGCAGCGATGGAAGTAGCCCAAACTAAACGTTGATAGCGATGCAAAAGTCCCATGAACATACCCCAAGAAATCGTTAATTAAACAAAATATGGTTAATTGTAACTTTATTAAATGGCAGTTTTCTTGGTTCTTGAACGAATGTTGAGGATTTCTACACCAAACGAAAACGCCATACCGAAGTAAATATATCCTTTCGGAATATGAAAGTTCAGTCCTTCGGCAATTAAAACAATTCCCACTATCGATAGAAAAGATAGTGCTAAGACTTTAATCGAGGGGTGATGATTCACAAAATCACCAATTGGTTTTGCGGCAAACAACATAATAAGCATCGATGCAATAACAGCAGCAACCATAATTAAAATCTCATCTACTAAGCCAACTGCTGTAATCACGCTATCGAGAGAAAAGACAATATCTAAAATACCAATTTGAATCACTGCTCCCCAAAAAAGTTTTTTGGTTGATTTCTTAATCTCTTTAGAATTAGTAGTCGAGGCGTCCTCACTAACTTTCTCATGCTCTACGGCCTCTACTTCTAGGTAAATCTCTTTAGAAGATTTCCACAATAGAAATAGACCGCCCATTAGTAATATTAAGTCACGCCCACTAATTTCTTGGTTGAGAGCTGTAAATAAAGGTTCTGTAAGTCCCATTACCCAAGATAAACTGAGTAAAAGTAAAATTCGGGTAATCAACGCAAAAAGTAAGCCAAAGCGACGGACTTGATTGCGGATTTCTAGAGGTAAACGGTTCGCGATAATACTGATAAAAATAATATTATCGATACCAAGAACAATTTCAAGAATTGCTAAGGTTAAAAAAGCGATGATGGTTTGTGTGTCAAAAAGAAATTCCATCCAATAGTCCAATCACAATATATAAAGTCTTAATATGGCATAAAAGTAAGTTTATTAGATGAAAATTAACCTTATTTTTTCTAGGTTTATTGTCATAAATCACTAAGATTAAAGTCTGCTTGGAGTCTAGTGTTGAAGGTGATATGAAGATTTGAGGGAGTTTTCCTATATCATTTGATGATTGTCTCTTAATAATGTCTCCCATCAGAAATTGAAGCACCAGCAAATGTTCGTAACCTATTTTTTTGAAAGCTTCAATTGAAAACTGAAACCAAAGGCATGCTTATTGGCTTTATTGGCATCTTTATTTTTAGCCTCACATTGCCTGCTACGAAGGTTGCGATGCTTGAGTTAAATCCTTACTTTGTCGCCTATGGCCGGGCTGCCATTGCTGGGCTAGCAGCAATGGCTTATCTGATTGTGTCAAAGGCTAGCTGGGTAGAGGCGAAGTATATTCCTAAGCTACTTGTGGTTGCTACGGGAGTAGTTTTTGGCTTTCCAATCTTGGTAAACCTTGCGATGCAAAACGGATCATCAGCACATGGATCCATTATTCTCGGATTATTACCCTTGGCTACCGCTATTTTAGGGGCAATACGTCACAATGAGAAGCCGTCAATCGGATTTTGGATTAGCGCCGTCATAGGATCAACTTTAGTAGTTATCTTCTCATTTATTACCGGAGGGGGGGAGGTAGCCCATGATGATTGGTTGTTATTTGGGGCATGTCTTTTTGCCAGTATCGGATATTCTGAAGGCGCTGATCTATCTAAAGTGATGAACCCTAAAGTGGTGATTTCTTGGGTGCTTGTGCTCTCACTGCCAATCAATCTCATCATGTCCTATTTGACTTTTGATACTAATTTCCTTCAACTATCTCTGAAGCCTTCAATCGCTTTTCTTTATTTAGGATTTTTCTCCATGTATATTGGTTTTTTCTTCTGGTATGAGGGATTAACGATTGGTGGTGTAGCGAGAGTCAGTCAAGTGCAATTAATACAACCCTTTATCACTATGACGGCTGCCAGTTTTTTACTAGGTGATGAACTTACAGTCCTCAACTTGGTTTTTGCTACACTCGTGGTGTTAACCGTAATGATTGGTAAAAAAATGCTAATTATTAAATCAAACTGAGAGTTTTTTATTCTAGTGTCACGAATTGAACATTGATCCCTATGCCCAAAGTATCTGTTTATATCATCGCTTTTAATGAAGAAAGAAAAATTGCAGATGCTATCATTAGCGTTTCTTGGGCTGATGAAATCATTGTCATTGATTCGAATAGTAAGGACCGAACAGCCTCCATTGCAGAAGAACTTGGGGCGAAAGTCGTCCAAGTTGAATTCAAAGGGTTTGGTCAGCTTCGGCGCGATGCGGTCAGTACATGCTCAAATGAGTGGGTATTTAGTTTAGATAGCGATGAGCGTTGCACGCCATCGGCAGCGATAGAAATTCAACAAATTATTGATCAAAATCTTGGCGATGTTTGTTATGTTCCTCGGCGAAATTTTTTCATGGGAAAAAAGATAGAGCACTCCGGTTGGTATCCAAACTATCGACAGCCGCAACTATTTAAAAAATCATGCCTAACTTATGACAATAGTCCTGTTCATGAGGGATACGATATTTCCAAAGACGCAAAAGTGATTTATTTAAAAAATGCGATTTGGCAATTACCTTTCAATGACTTAAGTGAGTCTATTGCGAAAATGAATCGATACTCTACTTTAGGGGCATCGAAAAGTCGTCAGAAAGGCTCCACTTATGCAAAAGCACTTGGACATTCATGCTGGGCGTTTATCCGGCATTATTTTTTCAAAAAAGGTATTTTGGATGGTTGGGCAGGATTTTTTATTGCATTTTCCTATTTTGAAGTAGCCCTTTATCGTTATGCCAAGGCAGTAGAACTCGCTCATCAGGAAGACTGGGATGCACAATGGAAAAAAATTCAAACGACTGATGTCTAAAAATAATGAGCTCCCGTAAATATAATCTCGTTTTGTATCTCGTCGCTACGACTTTCTTTATGGAAACCTTGGATAGTACGGTGATTGCAACCGCCCTGCCTAAAATGGCAGAAGACTTTGGGGTTTCTCCCGTAGATGTTGGTATCGGAATTACTGCTTATTTATTGACTTTAGCAACGCTGATTCCGATTAGTGGTTGGCTAGCCGATCGATTTGGCACCAGAAATATTTTTACCATTGCTATTGTTATTTTTACTGCCTCCTCTGTTTTGTGTGGTTTGAGCGAAAGCCTCTGGTTCTTCACCTTGTCTAGAGTTTTACAGGGGGTGGGCGGGGCCCTCATGGTGCCGGTTGGGAGAATTATCGTTTTACGAAATACCAAGACCGAGGATATTATTAGAGCAGTTGGCTTAATTACTTGGCCAGGTCTGATTGGTCCGGTAGTTGGCCCTGCCCTTGGCGGCTTTTTGACAAGCTACGCCACTTGGCATTGGATATTTTTTATTAATGTACCGATTGGTATCATTGGAATTTATCTCAGCTGGGTATTAATTGAACCGTTTAAAGAACAAAAACAGAAGCCTCTCGATTTCTTGGGTTTTATTTATACAGGTACGTCTTTATCAAGCCTCATTTATGCAATTGAGTTGAGTAGAAAGATTCAAGAAACTCAAATCGTTTGTATTGGTTTCGTTATTTTGGGCCTCATTGCGGGCGTGCTTTCAATTCGTCATCTCAAACGTGCTCAAAACCCAATGATTGATTTAAGTTTGTTTAGCATTCCAACTTTTAGTATTACTATGTGGGTAGGTTTATGGATTCGAACAGCGCTCTCTGCGATTCCTTTTTTAATCCCTTTATATTTACAAGTTGGGTTAGGGATTGACCCCTTTATTGCCGGACTTTTAGTACTGAGTGTTTTCATTGGTAATTTGATAATGAAAGCATTTACAACGCCCATGATTAATCGTTACGGCTTCAAAAAAATTATGACCATTAATGGTTATTTAGTTATCCTCTCATTTTTATCTTGTGCATTAATTACCACAGAGACGCCTTTTTGGATGATGGCATTGATTTTATTCATGAATGGTTTATTTAGATCCTTACAATTTACCTCGATTAATACCCTATCATTAGCAGATGTCCCTAAGCCACAAATGAGCTCTGCTTCTGCCCTTGCTAGCACTGCCATGCAAATTAGTATGGCTTTAGGCATTGCCGTTGGTTCATTAATTCTGACCTTGGCAAGCCTTATTAACCAAGGTGACGCGCAAATGCCCCTAATTCAAGACTTCCGCCTAGCCTTTGTACTTATTACCTTATTACCCATTTTTAGCTTGTGGAACTTGCGTTTATTGAGTGATGATGCTGGTAATTCCCTAAGAAAATTAAAAAATTAGTTTTTTCGATACAGTTATCTTAGAATGATATGTAACTTACGATTAATTAAATAACTATAAAAGCATTCATTGCTTGAGACACTTATACATGAAAATACTTTTTATTGGTGTAGGAAAAATGGGTTTACCCATGTCATGTCACCTTTTAAAACAAGGGCATCAAATTCGTGTGCTTGACCCTGATTCGAGCCGACTGGAAGAAGCGAAAACCCAAGGGCTGGAGATAGGTAATCAACTACCCGAGTCTTTAGAGGATTTCCAATGGGCAGACTATATCTTTTCTTCTTTACCGAATGACAAAGCATTTCTAACAGTTGTAGATCAAGTCGCAAAAAAAGCTTTAAAGAACACAAGATATGTTGATACCAGCACGATTTCGATTGGCGCTTCAGCAAGTGCTGCAGACTTACTAAAAAAGGCGGGTGTGG
>CANFME010000107.1 GCA_947448305.1 Burkholderiaceae bacterium | reverse complement strand
CAGCTACGGCTCCAATTGGCACAAGATATGCAACAACTTCATTCCGATTAAGAATTGCTGTAGGTTCATTTCCTGATTTAGCCAGAACCTTTCCAGGCTCTCTAAATTCTGTTAGAGAAGCAATATTGCGTGTCAGCAACTTTTCCATACTTACTCCTTATTAATTAATGCATATATTAACATGTATTTAAATACACATTTAAAATAAGTTATAACAAGGATATTAAATAGCTTTCGATGCGCGCATCTCTCTGATTTGTTCAGAACTAAACCCCAGTTCTGTCAAGATTTGCTCAGTATGCTCACCAATCGCCGGAATTGGATCCATCCGGTAGTCATAAGCACTATTCTTTCCGGGAGGAAGTAAAGCAGGAATCTCACCCACAGGAGAGCCCACTGATTGCCAGCGATTACGTGCTTTTAACTGCTCATGATTCCACAGTCCAGCCATATCATTCATTCTGGCATTGGCAATTTGAGCAAGGTCTAAACGCTCTTCCACTTGGGTAATTGTTAAAGCTGAAAAGCATTGATCAATGATTGCTTTCAGAGCATTTCTGTTTTCATTACGCTGCGAATTGTTCGAGAATCTAGGATCCTGGGCGAGCTCAGCTTGGAACAATACTTTTTCACAAAATACTTGCCATTCACGCTCATTTTGTAAACCAAGCATTACAGTATCGTTTTTCCCAACTGGGAATGGTCCATAAGGGTAAATCGTGGCATGTGAAGCGCCGTTTCTAGGCGGTGGTGAAGCACCTTGATAGGCATAATAAAGCGGGAAGCCCATCCATTCACTTAAGGACTCTAACATCGATACATCAATATGCGAGCCTTCTTGAGTTTGATTACGTAATAGCAATGCTGACAGAATATTCGTATAAGCGTACATTCCAGCAGAGATATCAGCAATCGAATTACCAGCCTTAGAAGGAGTTTCGTGAGTTCCTGTTACGGATAAAAAACCTGCCTCACTTTGGATTAATAAATCATAAGCTTTTTTGTCACGAAACGGCCCGTCATTACCGTAACCGGAAATATCGCAAACAATCAACCGTGGATTAATTTTTTTTAAATTTTCATAGCCAAGCCCTAACCTACTAGCAGCACCAGGTGCGAGGTTTTGAATAAACACATCCGCAGTTTTCAGCAAGGACATTATTGCTTGCAAGGCTAAAGGCTGCTTAATATCCAAAGTTAAACTTTCCTTGGAGCGATTCGTCCAAACAAAGTGAGAGGACATGCCGGCTACACGCTGGTCATAGTTTCTTGCAAAGTCACCTACTTCAGGACGTTCCACCTTAATTACGCGCGCACCTAAATCCGCTAATTGACGAGAACAAAATGGTGCCGCGATGGCATGCTCCATAGAAACGACCGTAATTCCAGATAAAGGTTTCATCTTTAAAAGGATCTTGGTAGGCCGAGGATATGTTCTGCGACGTAAGAATAGATCAAGTTGGTTGAAATAGGGGCAACTTGATAAAGTCTTGTTTCACGGAATTTGCGTTCAACATCATATTCGCAAGCAAAGCCAAATCCACCATGTGTTTGAAGACAAACGTTAGCTGCTTCCCAAGACGCTTTTGCTGCAAGATATTTGGCCATGTTGGCTTCTGCGCCGCATGGTAAATTATTATCAAATAATTCACATGCTCTAAATCGCATTAAATTAGCGGCCTCAGTTTCAATATAACTATCCGCAATCGGGAATTGCACCCCTTGATTTTTGCCAATCGGACGATCAAAGACAACTCTATCGTTTGCATAGTTACGTGCACGATTCACAAACCAGTAGGCATCGCCAATACATTCAGCAGCAATTAATGCTCTTTCTGCATTCAATCCATCCAGAATATATTTAAAGCCCATCCCTTCCACACCAATGAGGTTTTCGGCAGGGATTTCTAAATTATCAAAAAACACTTCATTCGTTTCGTGGTTAACCATATTCAAAATCGGCGAGATACTCATACCACCAGCCAAGGCCTCGGCAATATTGACGATGAAAATAGACATTCCCTCTGATTTTTTCTTCACTTCAGCAAGCGGAGTTGTTCTTGCAAGGAGAATCATTAAATCAGAATGTTGGATTCTAGAAATCCACACTTTTTGGCCATTCACTACATACTTATCACCCTTTTTGACGGCAGTCGTTTTAAGTTTAGTAGTATCCGTGCCAGTACTTGGTTCTGTAACTGCCATTGATTGCAAACGTAATTCACCCGTTGCAATTTTAGGTAAATACAAATGCTTTTGCACTTCGGAACCATGGCGTAATAACGTACCCATGTTATACATTTGGCCATGACAAGAGCCAGCATTACCACCTGCTAAATTAATCTCTTCCATAATGACAGAGGCTTCACACAGCCCTAAACCAGATCCACCATATTCTGTTGGAATGAGTGCAGATAACCAACCCGCTTTGGTTAAAGCGTCGACAAAGGCCTCTGGATAGCCGCGGGCTTCATCTACTTTTTGCCAGTATTGTGAATCAAAACTACCGCATAAATCTCTTAAAGCTTCACGTAATTCTTGATATTGGTCTGCTGCAGGAATCATCTTCGTCATATTGTTCAATCAATTAAATGTTAGTAAAAGTTGCACGACCTTGCATCGTGAGCCAGCCTTCATGATCTTTTGCCCATAAATCAGCCGTTGAATTCGCCTCATCGACTTTGCCACAAACAAAGAAATGATTAATATCAAAAGTCGGGCGCAGTGCCTTAAATTCAAAAGTAAGTAATTTTTTGTTCGGGAATTGCAAACGGAATTGATCTACCAACATGGTAGATATCAATGGGCCATGCACAATTAAGCCTGGATATCCCTCAACTTCCGTTACATATTTACGATCGTAATGAATTCGGTGGCCATTAAAAGTTATTGCAGAATATCTAAACAATAGTACTGGAGTTGGCTCAATAAGAACTTCCCAGGCAGCATCAGTTGGAGCAGAGCTCGGTTTTGGAGGAACGTCTGTTGGGTTCGCTAAGGGGCGATAAACAATATCATGTTCCTCTGTTAATGCTAAACCCTGTGAACCGTGCAATTCATGTTGCACCTCAACGAAGACCAAATCACCTGTGCGTCCAGATTTATGGGTAACGGATTTCACTTCTGAGTGGCGAGTAATCTCTTGGCCCAATTGAATTTCCTGGTGCCAAGTATATCGACCACCCGCCCACATTCTGCGGGGCAATGGTACCGGTGGTAAAAACCCACCACGCTCTGGATGGCCGTCTGGGCCGATTTCGGATTGCTTTGCCATTGGCAAAAAATAGAGCCAATGCCACAACTCGGGTAATCGATCACCTAAAATTGGGTCCTTGTCTTTACGGTCTAAGGTAGCGATAAGCGCTTTAACAGGAGCTAAAGTCATCTGATCGGTAAAAGACTCTTTTTTACCAATCCATGTTTTTAAATGATCTATATTTAGAGATGTCATGGATTTCTTCAATTATTAATTAGAAAACTCATTTTAACCGTTACTGAAGTACTTGGTTTTTACTAGAAAAGTGTGTCAAATATACGGTTAAAAGTGTTAAGATTACGATGAATCAACTTTACCTTGGGAGAAGCCATGAAATTTTTAGTTAAAACATTAGCGCTAACTGCAGTATTTGGGTTGAGTGCTCTTGCTCAAGCTCAACAATACCCTACTAGACCTATTACTCTAGTGGTACCTTTTGCAGCTGGTGGACCTACCGACGTGGCAGCACGCATGATTTCTATTCCAATGGGCAAATCATTAGGTCAAACGGTAATTGTTGAAAATACTGTTGGTGCCGGTGGTACTGTTGCGACACAACGCGTTGCCAGGGCAAACCCGGATGGATATACGATTTTTATTCACCATATGGGTATGGCTACAGCGCCAGCGCTTTATAGAAAATTACCTTTTGATCCGTTAAAAGACTTTGAATACATTGGACAAGTCATTGATGTTCCAATGACGATGTTAGGACGTAAAGACTTTCCAGCGAATAATTTGCAAGAAATGATTGCTTACGTAAAAGCAAATAAAGATAAGATTTCTTTGGCAAATGCTGGTTTAGGTGCTGTTTCTCATTTATGCGGCATGTTATTTCAGTCAGCCATTGGTGTTGAACTCAATACCATTCCTTATAAAGGAACTGGTCCAGCGATGAACGATTTAATGGGTGGTCAGGTCGATTTACTTTGCGACCAAACTACTCAAACTGTACCTTTGATCAAAGAAGGTCGCGTGAAAATTTTTGGTGTCACGACTCTCAAGCGCTTAAGTGCACTACCAAATGTACCGACCATGGACGAACAGGGTCTCAAAGGATTTGAAGTTAGAGTTTGGCACGGTATTTATGCGCCAAAAGGAACACCCCCAGCAACTGTAGAAAAAATCAATGCAGCCCTTCGTGCCGCCTTGCAAGATCCAGCTGTTAAACAAAGAATGACTGATTTAAGTGTGGAAATTCCAAGTATGGATAAAGTGACTCCACAGGGTTTACAAACTCACCTCGAAGCAGAGATCCAAAAATGGGGCCCCGTCATCCGTAAAGCAGGTATTTACGCTGATTGATATCTAATTAACTAGTTAGGCAATAAGGACTGAAGATTTTCAGTCCTTTTTTTTGCCCCAAAGTAGTGATTTATTAGAATTTAAGGCTTTCTTCTTGAATATGTAATCAAGTTTTACCGATAATAGTGTTTCAATTGAAGTGACAAATAAGGAATCAATCATGGCAACAATTAATTTTATTGGCGGAGAAAAGGGTGGAGTAGGTAAATCAGTCACTGCTCGTTTATTAGCGCAATACTATATTGATCATCAATTGGACTTTCAGGGCTTTGATACGGATCGCTCACATCAATCCTTCAAACGTTTTTATGAGGGATTCGCTTCAAATGTATTGGTTGATAATTTTGAAGGTTTAGATGAAATTATGCATACTTTAGAAAGTAACCCGAATGCTAATTTAATTGTGGATTTAGCCGCTCAAACCTCCGCACCACTAGCACTTTGGATTAAAGAAGCCAATTTACTGGAGTTACTCCTCGAGATGGGGGTAGTAGTTAATTTTTGGCATGTCATGGATGATGGTAAAGATTCAGTAGACCTACTAGCAAAATTAACAGGGTCATACGGTCAAGGACCTAATTATATTTTGGTTCAGAATAAAGGACGTGGCGTCAATTTCAACATTTTGCATCAGTCTGAATCGTTGAAAAATGCCATTAACCTCGGTGCTTACTTGGTTGAAATTCCAAAACTTTATGATACGAGTATGCGAAAAATTGACGCTTCCAATATGAGTTTTTGGCGGGCGATGAACCACCAAAATACCGAGGGTGCACTGAGTTTGATTGATCGTCAACGCGTAAAGATATGGCTTAAGGCCTGTTATGCAGTATTGGGTGGCTTACCGATTCATTCTGAAAAAGTTGAGGCAGTAGGTACTAACCAAGATCAGGGAACAACACCTCTGTAAAACCAAAGCGGGTAAAGTCTTTAACACGCATTGGAAATAAGTATCCATGTAAATGGTCGCACTCATGCTGAACCACCCGAGCATGAAAGCCTGATACTTTGCGATCAATAATTTCGCCTTGTTCATTGAGTCCTTGGTATCGAATTTTTTGATACCTGGGAACTATACCTCGCAGTCCAGGAACTGATAAACATCCCTCCCAGCCTTCTTCGAGTTCAAAACTAAGGGGTGTAATCACTGGATTAATTATGATAGTTTGTGGGACAGGATCAGCATCAGGATAACGAACACTTTTTTCAAACCCAAACACCACAATCTGTAAATCAACCCCAATTTGAGGTGCGGCCAAACCTGCTCCATTTGCAGACTTCATTGTTTCTAAAAGATCCTGAATAATCTGCTGGATCTTTGGCGATGAAATTTCAGCCACATCGACTAGAGTTGCATTTTTCAATAGGCGGGGATCACCCATCTTCAAAATTGAATGAATAGTCATAATTAAATTGGTTCCCTTCCAGACCAAACTGATTTTAGATTTTCAAAGAGCCATGGATCTATCCGTGAACGGCAATCAATCAAGGTTTCTTCTTTAAATGTCTGAATTTTTTCAATCACTTTTTCAGAATTTTTTACCATACAAACACTCTTACCAAATTCAATTAATGATTTAATCGTAGGATAGCTTTTAGTCTTAAACATATTTAAAGCCATTGTATGATCAACTTTAGTTGAACCAGTTTTAGGATGATCTATTTTATAAATCATGGTAGAAACTACATCATAAAGTGGAGATAGTTTTACATCCCCTTTTGGAGTGTCATAAATTAATGAAAAATTCTTCAAATGCGCATCACCATTGCGCAATAAAACAGACAAGGCAATGTAATCAAAAAAGCGGGCTTTACTCTCCACTGAATTTTTTCCACAGAATGCATCAATTACTTTTGCAATAATCTCATAACTGCTTTGGTATTTTTCTTCAGGAGAATTTCCAGTTAAAACTGCCATATCCTCCAAACCTAATCTTTGACCATTATCTTCGATATCAAAACGTTCCATGATAAAAAGACCACCATCTTTAGATAACCAAAATGGCGGGACTCTCATACCTGCTCTTCTGGCCACCTCCATACACATGAATTCATTTTGTGCCAAAAATGGATAATCTTCACCGGCTGCTTTAACAATCAAGGATGGTGTAATTACAGATGTTTTTTCATTAATACTCCCAATTGACTCCGGAACCATCACTTTGGGTTGGAAACCTGAAACGCCTGAATCAAAATATAAATCAGCCAAGAAATTAAACAATTCTTCAGACGTCTGAGATTGAATAAGTTCGTCTTTACTCACCTGCGCCTTTGCTTTAAATATAGGCTCATTTGGGTCAACATATGTCAGTCTACCAATTTGATTTGCCCCAGTAATTTTTAGTAATGCCATATCATCTAGAACACCAAACTTAGCAAAACGTTGCTTAATATTTTCCAACAAATAACCCTCTGGCCGATTCATCTGAAAAACAGAAAATAAGCCTCCATTATCATAACTTCTTGCTCTAATCGGCATCACTAAAGAAACTTCTGCCTCTCGGCTGGTCGTTTCATAATTAAATACAAAGCGAGACTCTTTATTTAGCGATCCAGCGTGGCCTTGTGGTGTTCCAACATGGAGTTTTTTTATTTTAGTTATCTTCATTGAAGGCTTCATTCAAGTTGTCATAATCCACACGCCTGTCATTAATTGCTAGTGTCTTACCTAGAGCGGCAACTGCTTGGATTAAAGTGTTCGCATCCACTTGAGCGCCCGATTCTAACTTGATGATTGTTTCGCGCCTCAATCCTGCATTTTTGGCAACTTGAGCTTGGGTAAGACCAACCGCTTTACGCTCTTTACGAAACATTTGCCCAAAGGTTTTAAGATCTAAAATTATGTTATTCATAAGTAACATAATATCATTATTACCCTTAAATTGTTATCTTTAATTCACATTAAATAACAGTTTAAGTTTCCATTTCCGGCAGTGTATTTTTGGAAGTCATAACCAAACATGAATTTTCTGGTCCTTTGGGTATGCTTCAAAGACAAATTATTACAGTAATTCCAAACAAAATTGACCTCATTCGCCAGCACACGTAGTAATTTAGCGTGCTTGTCTTTGATTCGAACTCGAATTGTTTTGACTGATTAACAGCTCTAAAAAGTTGAGGCAATGGATATATAGGCTTTACGAAATTCATCACCGTTGATAAATCAATTGACTTTTATTCCTAATAAGGAATTGTGGAGTCAATGTCGCCGTCCAACAGTAAACTACGGCTCGCATAGGGGAATTGCGTCCCTAACACGCAGTATGAACTGCCTAAGGGCGTAATTGACCTTAGGGGTTT
>CANFME010000106.1 GCA_947448305.1 Burkholderiaceae bacterium | reverse complement strand
AAGCCAGCCAATGTAGAAATTAATCCTGAGGCTGATCCATTGGATACTTTTCAACATATTTGTTTTGAGTGCTTATACCATTTACAACTGAATGATATTGGGATTTTGCTTGATAACGATGATGAATATATCCATCAAGCACGAGTTGCGATTCGTAGAATTCGTTCAGCAATCAAACTCTTCGCTCCTGTTTTGCCAATGACCTTTGTCGATCACTGGAATATTATCTGGAGAGATTTAGCCAACGATCTTGGCGATGCTAGAAACTGGGATGTTTTTAGTGATGAACTATTACCATTAATTAAGCAAACCTTTGGTAACCATCCTGATATTGTGGAGCTAGAGAAGTTTGCGATTGCTCAGAGATATATTGGTCATCAAAGTGCCATTGCCACCTTTGGGCATCGAAACTACTCTGTGAAAATGATTTCCTTTGCAGAAGCTGTGATGAGTTTAAAAAATCATCCTGAAATTAAGAACCGACAAAAAATGATATCGGAGAGTCAATCAAGCTCTGAGCCAATTGTTCCTGAAACGACGGGGCAGTTTGCTACTCGCTTGTTGAAGCGTCGTCACCGCCGCTTACAAAGAGAATTATCTGTGCCAACAAGGAGCTTAGAGGAAAGTCATCAATTACGACTGTATTTAAAAAAACATCGTTATTCTTTTGAATTTTTTGTTCAGTTATTTCCTCAAAAGAAAATGGCTCGTTATACCAAAACGCTTTCGCGCGCTCAGGAATTATTGGGTCAGATGAATGATTTGGCAACAGCAGAAATTTTGTTATCAAACAGAAACCTCGCTCAATTAGATGTCGCCACGGCTTGGATTATTGGTCGACAAAGTGGCTACTTATCAATGATGCCAAAAGTCATTGCAGGTTTAAATGAGCTAAAAGCTCCATGGCAAAAATAAATGTTCTAGTCTTCATATTTATTCAATTAAAATTTAAATATGATAAAAACCAACAATTCTTTCATCTTTAACAGTCTTGAAATTTTGATGTTTTTTTGTTTGTTGAGTTCGATGAATTTATCCGCTCAACAAATTGAATTCGAACAGCGGCTCATTAGTATGCCTGGTTGGAAAATTATTCAAGATGGCCGACTAGGAAATTGCGTTACATGTCATACCATCCAACTTTCTGAAAAAAGTGTCAAAGAGAAGCAGGGCAATTTTGCTCCTGCTTTAAGCAAAGTTGGGGCTAAATATACTCCGGATCAATTAAGGCAATGGGTTACTGATGCAAGACGTATTAACCCAGAAACTTTGATGCCGCCATACGGAAGCCAGGCAGGTATTAATAATCCAAACTTTCTTAAACCCTTATTAGACACACAACAAATTAATGATGTGGTTGATGTTCTTGTGATGTTGAAGTAAAGAGCTATAAAACCAATTACAATCAAATCTTACGGTTAACCTGAATATTCAGAAGGATGATTGAATGCCAAAAGTAGATAAGCAATCGGTTAAAAAACTGAGGTCTAAATTAATTTACTCGAAAAGAGATTTTTTTCTGGTTCTGTCAGGCATGCTTTTAATGGCTAAATCCACCAATGCTTTTGGCCAAAAAATGCAAGCTGTTCAAATGATGCAAAGCCAATTTCCAGAGTATCAACCTGCGGCATTAAAAAAATTAACGATTAACGAAAAGGCAATTCAGTTAGATATTCCGCCTTTAGCCGATACTGGTAATTCAATTCCTTTCACGGTTAAATTACAAGCACCATCAGAACGATTGATTCAGTCTTTTGAAATCATCGCCCCTGAGAATCCATTTCCAATGGTTATTCGAGTAAAGGTACCTCAAGCTAAAAACTCTTATCAATTTTCTACTCGAATTCGTTTGGCTTTAAGTCAAGATGTATGGGTGATTGCAACCCTTGACAATGGTCAGAAAATTGCTAACTCTGTACCATCTGTCGTGACTTTGAACGCTTGTTTTGATGCAACTTAATCTCTAAATGACAAAGGTTTATCATGGCAACGCATAATAAATTTCCAATTCGGGTCAGTTTTATTGGCAATCCCAAACCTGGTGCAACGGTTGAAGTTCGTATTTTGATTGGCCACCCGATGGAAACGGGATTTCGTATGGCTGATAACGGTATTGATCAAATTCCTAAAAACATCATCGAGAATGTTGTTGTTAAGCTGAATCAAGAAGTTATTTTTACAGCAGATGTTGGAACTGGCATTGCAGCAAACCCATTAATTAGTTTTTTAATGGAGGTGCCAGAAAAAGGTGGAAATCTTGCTGTGAACTGGGTTGATGATCAGGGAAATACAGGTCTAACTGAAAAAGAATTGATAAGTTTTAAATCTTAAGGATTGATTCGAATGAATGCCACCCGTCTACTTATCAGTTGGCGCTTGATTACTTTAATAATTACATTCTGTTCAATTAACATGGGGTTTGCACAGGCAGAAACCCGACAAAGCGGTAATCAATTTTTAACTAGTGAGCTCTTGAATTTATCTAAAGATGCTTCTATCAATCCTATTTCATTGTGGATTGATCAAGGAACACAAATTTGGCAAAAAGACTGTCAAGGTTGCCATCAAGATCTTAATCCAATTCGTCAATCAGTGGTTGAATTTCCGCGCTGGAAAAAAAATCAATTAGTTAATCTAGAAGATCAGATTATTCAATGTTTCGCAAAAAAACAGTCAATTGGATTAAATACTGAGAGCCCAGATGTGGTTGCTATCTCAACCTTTCTATCTAATAGTGCAAAAGGATTAAAGGTCAAAATTCATTCTCCCATTGATTCAATGGAAAGGGCGTCTTGGCAGGATGCACTCAATCATGGGGCTCAAATCTACACCCTACGTCAAGGTCGAGTGAATCTTTCTTGTACTCAATGCCATGATTTGAATATTGGTAAAAATTTAAGATCTGATGTAATTAGTCCGGGCTATATTACGGGTTTTCCTATTTATCGCCAAAGTTGGCAAGCGATGGGATCAATGGATCGACGCTTGAGAGCTTGTTATTCCGGTGTCCAAGCAACTATCCCGCCAACTGGACATCGTGACCTTCGCTCACTCGAGTTATTTTTAAAGAGTCGCTCTGAAGGGATGATTTGGGAAGGGCCCTCAATCAGACGCTAAAGAAGTAAAAAAAAATCCCATTAAATAAATAATGGGATTTTTATTGCTTGATAGAAACTTAAGCGATTGACAAGCCTTCTCTAATTAATGGGAAATTACGTAGAGGCTTACCTAATGCTGCTGAAATAGCATTGATAACTGCTGGTCCAACTACGCAAATTGTAGGCTCTCCAACACCACCCCAGAAATCAAAAGACGGTACTAAAACAGTATCTACTTTTGGATTTTGAGCTAATCTTAAGAGGGGGTATGAATCAAAGTTAGTTTGTTTGATTCTGCCGTTCTCTACTGTAATTTCTGGATTGAAAATCGAAGACAGTGCCATTACTACAGAGCCTTCTACTTGTTCACGAACTAAATATGGGTTGACAACGTGTCCACAATCTAGAGCAAACACCATTTTGTGAATTTTCACGATGTTATCCGTTACTGATACCTCAGCAACACATGCAGAATAACTAGCATAACCCATGAACTGAGCGATACCACGGTAAACACCTTTTGGTAGTGGTTTACCCCAGTTACTGCGTTTAGCTGCAGCATTAAGGACTGCTAAATGTTTAGGATGGTCTTTCATGATGGCTTGACGGAAAGCTAAAGGATCTTTACCAGCAGCCTTAGCACATTCATCCATAAAGACTTCCATGAAGATACCATTTTGATTAGTATTCACACCGCGCCAAGGACCAACTGGGACATGGGTGTTTTTCATCACATACTCTGTGAGTAGACTTGGGAACTTATAACCTAACTGAGCGTCACCAGCTTCCTCATAGAGGCCTTGCATTTGTCTAACGTCCTTATTATTTTTGATTGCCATTGGAGCGACAGTAGAGTTAATTGACTGTCCAGAAACTTTAATATGCATACCAGTAAAGTTTCCATTAGCATCAAGACCAGCTCTCATTTTCGCCATAGCTATTGGATGGTAGAAGTCATGGGTCATATCTTCTTCGCGTGACCACATCATTTTGACTGGAACGCCAGGGAAGTTTTTAGCAATTGCTACTGCTTGAGTGACGTATTCTTGCGTACCGCCACGTCGACCAAGACCAGTTCCTGGATCTAACTTATAAACCTCGCACTGAGTAAGTGGTAGGCCAGCGGCTGCAGATAAAGCAGCATGTGATGCCTCTCCATTTTGAGTTGGTACCCACGCCTCAGCTTTTTCTGGAGTGAATTTGACTGTACAGTTCATCGGCTCCATATTGACGTGTGAACGATACGGCGTGTAATAAACGGCTTCAACAACTTTCCCTGAGGATTGAATTGCAGCAACAGCATCGCCTTCTTTACGTTGCCAGAAATCACCAACTTCCTCTAAACCATCTTTTAAGCGCTTTTCAATATCAGCCTGATTTACGTTACCATTACCTGCCTCATCCCATTCAATCGGGAGTGCTTCGAGGGCAACTTTAGCGCGCCAATAAGTGTCAGCAACAACCGCAATAGCGTTATCACCAACTCTAACAACACCTTTGACGCCACGTAAATTTTTGACTTTAGTTTCGTCAAAGGATTTTAGCTTACCACCAAAAACAGGGGAAGCTTTAATAGCAGCACACAGCATGCCAGGTAACTGTAAATCAACACCAAAAACTTTAATACCGTTTACCTTGTCAGCCGTATCGAGTCTAGCAAGTGGCTTGCCCGCAACTTTCCATTCGCTTGGTTTTTTAAGCGTAATTGATTTTGGGTCGGGTGGCGTTAATTTTGCGGCGGCCTCGGCAACTTTACCAAAAGTAGTTTTCTTGCCAGATTTGTGAGAAATTACGCCCTTATTAACGGTTAGCTCTGAGATGGGTACATTCCATTCATTGGCCGCCGCTTGTAGGAGCATAATTCTTGCTGCTGCAGCGCCTCTACGAACATAGTCTTCAGAGATACGAATACCACGGCTACCACCGGTACTAAATTCACCCCAAACTCTTTTTCTTGCAACGCTTTGACCAGGAGTAGGTGACTCAGTAATGATTTTTTTCCAGTCGCATTCTAATTCTTCTGCAACTAATTGAGCTAAACCAGTTCTGGTGCCTTGACCCATTTCTGAGCGAACAATTCGAATCACGACAGTATCGTCTGGCTTGATATTGACCCATGCATTCACCTCAGGAGAAGATGCGTTCATCATGGTATTTTGATTGTAAATTGTACCTGCCATGGCCTCAGTGGTTGCAAAGCTACCGATGCCTAACATTAAGCCACCACCAATAAATGATGTATCAACAATAAAGCGTCGACGTGATTGGCTTTCTAAATTCGTTTGATCCATTTGATTACCTGTATTTTTAGTCATCTTTGTCTCTCTTATCCGCGTGATTGAGGAGTCGCATCATAGGTAGCTAGAACTTCTGCCAATTTCTTTTGACCAGAAGCAACATGGATACCATCACGAATCTTTTGATAAGTACCGCAACGGCAAATATTAGACATTGCATTATCAATGTCAGCATCTGTCGGTTTAGGATTACGCTTGAGTAATGCAGCAGCTGCCATAACTTGGCCTGACTGGCAATATCCACATTGTGGGACATCTAAAGCAATCCATGCTTTTTGCACAGGGTGACTATTGTCGGCTGATAAAGCCTCGATAGTCGTGATTTTCATACTACCTACTGAAGAAACGGGAATTGAGCAAGATCTTGCAAGTTCACCGTTCAAATAAACTGTACAAGCACCACACTGTGCGATTCCACAGCCATATTTTGTTCCAGTTAAGCCAACAATTTCGCGAATAGCCCATAAGAGGGGCATATTGGGTTCTACATCGATATTGTGCATTTTGCCGTTAATATTCAACTGCATCTGTGATCTCCTCTAGTTTTAGGAATTTAATTAAACAACAAACTAAGTTTATATTGAAATAGTGTTTAAAAATTAAAATTTGTAAAAAAAGTACAAAAATTTTTCTAAATCAATGTGTCTGACCAAATATCGTTTGCCCACTTGATTGCGGAAGAATATTCCTGAGCGTTGTCTGTGGTGGAAATACTATTCGATCCTGAAACCACAGCCATACTTTGCGTTTTTGGGTCAAATTGATGCATTGTTGAGATATGTGCCCCCGTTTTTTCTCCTAAAACGCTATAACAAATACTTGAAAATGTTGGGTTTTTATTAATTGGTAAGTCTGCTAATTGTTGGTAAATAGCCGATGCACAAATTTTGGCCTGTCCATTGGCAACTTGAGCAGATTTTGGTGTTTGGGTTGAACTTTGGATAGCATCTCCCAATATATGAATATCGGGAATAACTTTTGATTCGTAGGTCAAAAAATCAACTTCGCACCAACGTTGATTGATATTAGCTAGGTTTGAATGAAAAGCAATGTCACCTGCTCGCATGGGCGGAATCACATTTAAAACCGACGCTTTAACATCATCTTGTACTTCGAACAGTAGGGCACTTTCTGAAGAATCTACATCTACCAAAGTATGATTATTTCTATATTCAATCATATTGGGATAGTAGTTCGACCAAGCTTTTTTAAATAAGGTGGATTTTGAGGTAATTTCTGCATTGGCATCTAGAACCAGGATTTTTGATCGTGGTTTATATTTTTTAAAATAATTCGCTACTTGACTAGCTCTCTCATAGGGTGATGGCGGACAACGGTAGGGGGCTAAGGGGATTGAAATGGCGAAAACCTCTCCGTCTTTCATGGACTCCAATTGCTTTCGTAAAGTGAGAGTTTGAGATCCTGCCTTCATAGCATGTACAAAGCGATTTTGTAGAACGGGGTCTTTCATTTTGGGCAGGCTATCCCACATCATATCTATCCCAGGAGATAAAATTAATTTGTCATAGGAGATGGTTATTCCTTGTGGTAAAACAATTTTTTTCACTTCTGGAAGGATCCGCTCGACGGTGTCCTGAATTATTCTGACACCATATTTTTGTTGAAGTGGGTCTCTACTTTTCATGATTTCAGAAATCTGCATTTGGCCGTTAATGACCAAATTGGATAATGGACATGAAACAAGGTTCGGAGAAGGATCTATTAGAGTGACATCGATCTGTCCACCTGAGAAGATTTTTAGATATTTTGCGGTCGCGGATCCACCAAAACCAGCACCAACAATAACAACTTTTGCCTTCCTTAAACTAGAGGTGGGAGCTTGAGACTTAGAGTCAGCAAATAACATACCCCCATGAGAACCTAAATAACTACCTAAAATAGTTTGTTGTATAAATTTTCGTCGAGAGTTTTGCATAGTCTTGAAAAAGCATTCCAAGGTGAGTTTAAAAAAATATTTTATTTTCAAGCATAATCGTTTTTCTAAGGAAGTGTTTAATCATTTTTCCTGACTTGGATTATTTACTCGTTTTCATATGAATGCACTTATTTCTGATTTCCCACCTTTAGCTTTTGTAGATATTGAAACAACCGGAGGTAATGCCGATCGGGACCGTATTACAGAGGTCGCGGTGATTACCTTGCAGGATGGTCAGCTATTTGAGTGGAGCAGGTTAATTAATCCTGGTGTTTTTATCCCCAAAAATATTCAAATATTGACTGGCATTGATCACAACTTAATCGAAAATGAACCCCCATTTTCAGAGGTCGCTAGAGAAATTTATGAACAATTAGAAGGAAAGATATTTATTGCTCACAATGCTCGGTTTGACTACGGTTTTCTGAAGGCATCATTTAAACGTTGTGATTTAGATTTTCGGGCAAAGGTGCTTTGCACTGTAAAGTTGTCGAGACTTCTTTTCCCTGAACAACCAAGACATAATTTAGATACGATTATTGCAGCACATCAGTTAATAGTGAGTTCTCGACATAGAGCCTTAGGTGATGCCCAAGTTTTGGAACAATTTTGGAAGGTTTGTCTTAGTCGATTTGGGGTAACTCGTCTTCAGGAGTCATTGAAAGCACTTACTGCGCATCCTAGTTTGCCACCAAAGATTGATCAAAAACTGATTGATGCGATTCCAGATAGTCCTGGGGTGTATCTTTTCTATGCTGAAAATCGGGTGCCCATTTATATCGGTAAAAGTAATACCCTAAAGACTAGAGTTTTAGGCCATTTTTCTAGCGCATTAAGTGTTCGAAAAGAAATGAAACTATCTATGCAAGTAGCTGATATTGACTGGATAGAGACCGCCGGAGAGATTGGTGCATTGCTACTTGAGTCTCGACTGATTAAAGAAAAACTGCCAAGTTTGAATATTAAACTTAGGCGATCAAAGGATCTTTGTGCTTGGCGTTTTATGCCCAATGATGGCAACGTGATTACACCGCAATTAGTTCGCCACGATGATTTACAACCTGGGATTCAAGAGCATTTATATGGGCTATTT
>CANFME010000105.1 GCA_947448305.1 Burkholderiaceae bacterium | reverse complement strand
TAATGAAGCAATGAAAACGCTACAGTCGATTGCTAAAAAAAATGAGCTATGTGAAGGTCTTTTGGGTTTAGAAAAGTTGGTTCCTGGTAAGTCTTGCTTTGGATTTCAAGTAAAACAATGTCGAGGTGCTTGTGTCGGAGTTGAGTCACTCGAATCTTATCATTTGCGTTTAATGATGGCCTTAAAAAAGTTTAAGGTGAGTGTTTGGCCATTTAAAACCGCTATCGGCATCAGGGAAGGAAACGAATTACACTTGATTGATCATTGGTGCTATTTAGGAACTGCAATTAACGAAGATGAAGTATTTGAGTTGTTGAGTGCAGGAAAGCCCGAATTTGATTTAGACATCTATAAAATAATTAAAAAATTCTTGAAAATAATAGATAAGAATCATATCGTTCAGTTAAGTAGACCTATTTCACATGATGAATATCATGAATAAATCTGGAGTTGTTTCTTGATACCAATTTTATATTCTTACAGGCGTTGTCCCTATGCCATGCGGTCAAGGATGGCAATGTTTGATGCTGGTATTGACTTTGAAGTTAGGGAGATTTCTTTAAGGAACAAACCCTCAAGCATGTTAAATTTGTCTCCGAAAGGAACTGTTCCTGTTTTATTACTCTCAGACGGAAGAGTTTTGGAACAAAGTCTAGATATTATGTTGTGGGCTTATCAAATGAACTCCGTTCCCCATCGCGTGTTATGGAATCAAGATCATAGTGCCGTGGATGAAACGATGGAAACGTGGTTTAAATTGAATGATAACGTGTTTAAAAAGTTGTTGGATGCTTACAAATATCCAGAAAGGTATCCTGCTCATTCGCAAGAGGAAACCTTACAAAAGGCCCTTGATCAATACTTTGGACCAATTGAAAAAACTCTATTCGACTCCCCCTATATCCTAGGCGATCATCTCAGTATGGTCGATATTGCTTTGTTCCCGTTTGTTCGTCAATTTGTGCGAACAAACGAGGAGAAATTTATGGAATTAAAACTACAATCAATCAATCGTTGGATAAAGCACTTTCAGAACTCCGAAATCTTTAATCTATCGATGGTTAAATACCCAATTTGGCAGGAATCCTAATGACACTCTCAACTCAAATTATCACCATACCCTTATTTCCCTTAGGATCTACACTTTTTCCAAAAGGTGTTATGGAGTTACAAATTTTCGAAGTGAGATACTTGAACATGATTAAGGATTGTGTGAAAACAGAATCACCATTTGGTATCGTTACATTAAATAGTGGTGGAGAAGTACGTAGTCCCGTTGAAGATGTACTTTTTTCTCAAGTTGGAACTTTGGCGAATATTGACCACTTTGATCCAGTTCAAGCAAATTTATACTTTATCCGTTGTTCTGGTGGTGCTAGGTTTAAAGTAATCAGTACAGAAAAATTAAGCAATGGCCAATGGCAAGCAGAGGTTAACATCCTATTAGAGGATCAACTGACCCCTATTCCAGATGAGTTAAAAGTAACCTCGTCGGCTTTATCTAAAATAATTGATTCAATGAAACTACAGGGTGTTTTAGAATCCCAAATGCCTTTTCAAAAGCCTTATTTACTGGATGATTGTGGTTGGGTAGCAAATCGTTGGGCTGAGTTATTACCCCTCAACCCAGGTCAAAAAGAGCATTTATTGGGAGTTGAAAATCCAAGGTTGCGTTTAGATCTTATTTTGGATCTTCTCGACGAAATGAAAATTACCATTAAATAGACCAGGCCTACTTAAAGATAAATTAAAGAGGAGCTTGAACTTCTAGCGACTCAATTTTCCACAGATAAGATCAATTGCTTTAGCTAACTCAATATCTTTGTTGGTAAGGCCGCCACTATCATGAGTTGAAAGAGTGACTTCTAGCCGGTTCCAGACGTTAAACCACTCGGGGTGGTGATTTATCTCCTCAGCAATAATGGCAATTTCTGACATGCAGCTAAAGGCATCTTTGAAGTCTTTAAAAATAAATATTTTTTGTAGCGCATCTCTTGATGGTAATAAACTCCACCCCAGACACTCAATTTGGAGACTTTCTCTTTGTGAAGCGGATATTAGAGCTTGCATAGTTTAACCATCACTTACAGGATAAGGATTGAAGAAGGAATTCTGGACATGTTTTTGCGAAAAGCTTCGAACGTAGTTCTGGAGCTGAAGTTTTTGAGGATAACCAAATTCCAAAAAAAGCTTCGGCAAAATCTTGATCTACAACATTACCAACTATCTTATCACCGTAAATAAATGTAGTACCACTCGCTGGATTAAAAATGGCGGAAAATTGATCGCCTTTATTAATATTTGTGTACATTTTATCTAAGTAATTTTTCCACTCTAAGGTCTTTTGGCTTGGATAACCTGCTTTTTCAAATTGCTCCATAGTCGCTTTGACTAAAACATCTTTTTGAATTTGTCTTGAGTAATCTAGGATGATTGCGAATTTTTTGATAAGCTTCGTTTCATCAACATATAAGTGCGCCTGATAGATTTCAAAGCCAAATCTAGTGTAAGTCCCATGTCCTAGATGAATTAAATTTGGTGCATGTGCATCTGTAATATGCGTTGGTTCAATTACATTTGCTGAAGCATGTCGTTGAAAGCTAAAGCAATGCAAAACCATTGTGACTAAAAAGAAGTAGGGAGCTTTACGCATTATTTAAACGAAAATAATCAATTTTTAAACATCGATCCATGACAAAGTTAATACCCGCATTGGTAGCAATTTCTTGCGCTTCTTGATTTACAACCCCCAATTGCAACCATACATGTTTTGCTTTGATGTGGACTGCCTCAGTAACAATTTCAGCACAATCCTGGGGTTTGCGGAATATATTTACTAAATCAATTTCAAAGGGGATTGCAGATAAATTTGGATAGGACTTTTCGCCTAAAATCATCTCTTCATTGGGGTTCACAGGAATAATGCGAAAGCCATTTCGTTGCATAAAATAGGCAACATCATTAGAAGGTCTTTCTGGATTTGCAGAGAGACCAACGACGGCAATAGTTTTAGTCGTATTTAAAATTTCTGAGATGATTAAATCCATTGTGTAATCTTAATCCTCAATGAAGAAATTGAATAGTAAATTTATTTTAAAGAGCGAATTTTGAAGTGATAAAGATATAAGGCTATTACGATGATGAACCAAGCTGGTGGTAAATAGACATAAAGAACAGTACCAAACGCTACAGCTAGATAAAACTCAGGCTTTTTTAGTGGTCGGAAATGACGTGAAATAACTGTAAATTGTATCGATTGAATTAGCCAGAAGGTAAATAGAATCCCCAAAAAAACTCTTAGCAAAAGCATTGCATTAAACATTAATTCCCCTTTTAGTTAAAGTGCCGAACAACGGTAAGCATGCAAGTCTTCAATAAAGTCACCTTTTTTTGAGATGAAAACAACTTTCGAGCTTTCTATTTTCTCAGGACACATTTCGTCAAAAAAGCTTGAGTTACCGAGGCTTCCACAAAATTTTAATTGACGATTATCAAATTGCATGTTGGATCCATCGAGTATGAATGAGAATTTTTTGGTCTCAGGAAAGACGCCACGACATTCCCAAGTAGTGTAATCATGACGGCTACATCCAGAAATAAATAAAAATAGACTGAACAAGCAAAAAAAGCAAATTTGAGGAATAATTTTCATATGAATACTAACAGTGAACCTAGTCGGTGGATTTTTAAAAAAAATTGCTCATTTACACCTAAACAGGTGGGTCTATTTTATCTTGCCCAATCCTTTTTTTCATTGATGATCGCTAGTTTTTTTTTATTACAAGGTATTTGGTTCGTATTGCCATTTACTTTATTAGAGTTAGTTGTACTTGCGATTGCATTATTGATTTATGCCAGACACGCTACCGATTTTGAGGAGATTGTTTTAGAGAACGGTTTGCTACAAGTGAAGACTTCAAATGCAAATCAAATAAATACTTTTTTGGCCAATGCTGCGTGGGTAAAATTATCGAATCAACTTACTAGTAGTAAACTAATCGGCGTCCAATATCAAGGTCAAGTAAAAGAGATAGGTAAATTTATCCATTTACAGAAAAGAGACGCTTTTAAAAAGCAACTCGAACGAAATTTAAGAGCCATGTCATTAAAAAGGTGAGTGATAAAGTGTTTAATTTTTTAATAAGAGGTTAATTTGAATACCTTATTGCCAATAATTATTCCCCTAAAAGGAAGTAAGTTAGCCACTTTTTTGTTGAAACTATTTGGATGGAAGCTCATTGTTCCTGGATTGCCAGGTTCTCACGGTATTTTAGTGGCTTATCCGCACACATCGAACCTCGACTTTTTTCTTTGTATGATAGCCAAGTCAGCATGCGGTATTAAAGCCAATTTTTTAGCAAAAGACAGCTTATTTAAAATCCCGTTAGTTGGATGGTGGTTGAAGTATTTAGGTGGGCGTCCCGTGATCAGAAATAGTCCTCAAGGATATGTTAAGGATTTAGCTCAGAACATGGCTCAGGCTAGTTTCTTTTGGCTGGCCATTACACCTGAGGGGACTAGAAAAAAAACGCCAGGATGGAGAAGCGGTTTTTATCATATTGCGTTAGAAACAAATTATCCGGTGGGTTTTGTTTACTTGGATTACGGGAGTAAAACTATTGGATTGACATCTTTTTTCAAGATGACGGGTAATGAAGAGATGGATTTAGCCAATATACGTGAGATTTATCAGGGTAAATTAGGCTTTTATCCCGAAAATATGTCTCCAATTACTCTTTGGAGCCCACAAAAAGATAAAAATAGTGTAAATTAATGTAACACTGTGCTTATGCACAGCATAAAAGCAACAATTTGATCATCGATAGATAAATATCTGTTGATTACTGTTGATTTATACAGTACTATTCTTTCATAGACACATTGAAGGAATAAAAATGAAATACATGACATCTGGTTTTAAATCATTCTTAGTATGGCTAATTTTTGATGAATCTGTTGGCGAATTTGGCAAGCGTGAGTGGGTTTGTAAGATTACCGATTAAGATAAACCCGGCAAAAACTTAGCTGTAACAAAAAATATACTATTTTTTCTAAGTAATTCTTTAGTTGGATGTAATCTTAGGTTAAAATAATATTCTTTTCTACGGTGGCTGTAGCTCAGTTGGTAGAGTCCAGGATTGTGATTCCTGTTGTCGTGGGTTCGAGCCCCATCAGCCACCCCAGTAATTAAGTACTTCTTAGAGTTATCTATTAAGGATGCTCTGCAATATATTGACGAAGAGCGGCATCAATCCTGCTTTGCCATCCAGATCCTGCTGATTTAAAGTGTTCCACAACTTCAGGTGATAATCGAATATTAATATGTTCTTTGGTTTTCTCAAGACGAGGCCTACCTCTAGGGATGAGTAATTCTTTTGCTATTTCTGCGCAAAATAGTTCTGGTAGTACCTCACTTGCAGGCCGCATTTTTGCAAAATCATCATTAGTTAATTCTGGATTTTCAGAATCTATTAGCTTTGGGTTAATTCTTTTCTTCATATTTTTTGACCTCTCTTTTGTTTGCCTTTCTAAGACTAATGACGTGAATTTTATTTCCTCTTGGTGTGAAAATAACAACATAAATCCTTCCATCAATCGATCCAATTGCAACAAATCGATTCTCTCCATAATTTTTGCGAGTATCTTCAAAAATAGTTGCTAAAAACCAATTAAAGCCTTTTACTAAGTTAAAGTCTAGACCTCTTAGTAAGATATTACGTTCATTTTTAGCCTGATCATAGCTTAAATTAATCCCCATTTATTGTACCCACAAATAATATTCTCTGCATGATTTTTTTGATTATCTACAAAGTGTAAGTAATCCTTTTAATTAACGTTTTAAGTCATTAAAAGCTTACAGAACTGGTTCATTTAACTGATTGTTTGTTTGTGCTAGGAAAAGCTTGGAAAAAGCCACATTGGTTTTTATATAAATCAATGCCTCAGGGAGTTTCTATTTTTCAGAAAATCAAGCGAAAACCCTAATATTTATTGAAGACTCCTAAAGGATTGTGATTCCTGTTGTCGTGGGTTCGAGCCCCATCAGTCACCCCAATAATTTCTTTTAATGAAATTCCTTTGACTATTTCTCGCTAGTTTTCTTGAAAAATCTAGTTTGAAGGCGCTCACTATTGGTTTTTATATTTTGGCTTAATCTTTGCAGCATGATCTTTTCTGTTCCCACTGATGCCAATTGATCCAAATCGTTTGTAACTTTTTCAAGAATTGCTAGCAGCTTATTTGAAAGTTCTTCTCCAAGTTTTAGTACATAATTTGACTTGAATCCCAACTCTTCTGACATAGCAATTAGTTGGTTGCGTCCAATTTTTGAGGGTTTATTTTCACCACCTATTCTGAATGCAAAGTTATTCGATAGACCTGAATAAATTGAAGTTGAAAGCAGGTCATAAAATGGCGTTAATCTTGCGCCTTCTTCAGGTGGAAAATAAATGGATAAATTTTTAGCATGACTGTCATTGTTCCCTACATACAGATTGAAAAATATCCACTGTATAAATCTCTTAGTATCTTGTGATGGAACACCATTTTCCTTAAGTAGTTGACTGCACCTTAACAAAGTTGGGCCACCGTCTGATTCGTATTTAATATTTGATGGTTTGCCATCTAGCTGACATAAATCAAGTTGGTGAAGCCTTATGATTTGATTCGTTTTATCGAATATCCTGTCATATCGTTTAATGACACAAGATTTTGCGATCGGCTGATAGTATGTTTCCGCTACGTCAATTCCTAACGCATATGCTAATTTCATTACCAAAGTCTCGTTGATTGCTGATCCCCAGACATTATCTAACCCGATAATATTGGGTTTAACAATATGTGTCGATGGGGAGCTACGTATTGGTAAAAATAATTAATCTTGATTGTGGATAAATATACTTTGTTTTCTTTGGGCTCCTGCTAGGGATATTCTTAGTCCATTTTTTTCTTGGGTTGTTTGAATAATTCCATGCTCTTGATTAAATCCTTTGACTATATCTTCCCATGTTATTTCTTGATATTCAGGCGGTGTTGGTTTTTGTCCTTTTTTTAATATTGCAATAAAAAATTACCGATAGGTAATTAATTCGTAATTTAGAAGGTGGAAGTTAAAATTATTACCTATCGGTAATTAAGATTGGTTTGAAATTGAATAACCTGAGTACGCTTAGTTAGTGAACTTCATTCGGCATTAGCATGGACTATCTTCAGAAGAACAAATCAATTTTGCAAAATAACAGGATATTATGTTCAATATGTTCCTTTAAAGTTAATATTTTTTCAAATCATGCCTCTTACTTTCTATCGTTTCTTGTTTCTGTTTGTCACATTTTCACTCATCTCATCGGCTTTAATTGCCAAAGATTTTCCGAGTAAACCAATCAACTTAGTAGTGCCTTTTGCACCAGGTGGTGGGACAGATAGTATTGCAAGGGACCTAGCGAAGAATTTAACCGAGCAGTTAGGACAAACTGTAATTGTTGATAATAGGGCTGGTGGGGGCGGAGCGATTGGAGCGCAAATGGTAGCAAAGGCAGAACCAGACGGGCATACCTTATTGTTTGTTACTTCTACCTTTATTACGCACGCAGCTACTGAAAATAATCTGAGTTACGATGTGATTAAAGACTTTACTCCGATTGCTATGATTGGTCGTGGTCCATTAATGGTGGTTGCTAACTCAGAACTTGGACTCAGCTCAATCCAAGATTTGGTTAAATATACCAAGGCCAATCCCAATGGGGTCAATTTTTGTTCAGCTGGACAAGGAAGTATTAATCATCTGGCTGGTGAACTATTCAAACAAAAAACGAATTTAGAAATGACGCATGTGCCCTACAAGGGGAGTGGTCCTGCTACCCTCGATCTTTTGGCAGGTAGAGTCCAAGTCTTTTTTGCTACGATGCCAACCATGTTGCAATATGTCAAATCAAATAAAGTGACCTTGCTCGCTATGACTGGCGACAAAAGGTCTAGTCTTTTTCCACAAGTGCCAACGGTTACAGAGTCGGGAGTACCAGGTTTTAACATTACTACTTGGTGGGGTGTAGTAGCGCCCGCAAAATTACCACCAGAAATTCTCAAGAAGTTAAATCAAGAGATTCGGATTGCTTCTGCAAAAGAGCCCTTAAAAACTCGGTTAATAAATGAAGGGGCAACACCTTTTCAAACGGAGTCAGAAGAAATGCAGAGCATACTTGAAAAAGAGCTCAGGATGTGGCGTGATTTAGTAAAAACAGCCAAGATTAAGGTAGATTAAGCATCATCAGCCAAGCTGAGTTTTCTTAATTTGCCTCTGTAACAAAGCCGATTTTAGTCAGGCCTGCCTTTTTGCTAGTGCTGAGAACCTGAGCAACAATTTCATACATTACGCGCCGGTCAGCCCTCAGACTTACCTCTGGCGGGGGATTGTTAGTCGCCGCAGCTTCTGCTTTTTGGGAATATTGGGTAAGACTCACTTGTTCATTATTCCAATAAATTTGACTGTTTTTATCGATTGAAACTTGAATCATTTCTGGTTTTGCAGCACTCACAGAACTACTTGCTTTAGGGAGTTCAATTTT
>CANFME010000104.1 GCA_947448305.1 Burkholderiaceae bacterium | reverse complement strand
ATTATTCATTATTGTCAACCTTAATGCGCTGCAAAAGTAACACGGTCAGGAACTTGTTTAAACGTACCGACCTTACTCCAATAAGGCATAGCCAAGAAGAACCCAAAGTAGAAAATAGTGCAAATTTGTGCAACTTTCTCTGCAATTGGTGACGGCGGCATAATACCTAGATAACCCAAAACCACGAAGCAGACTACAAAAACTCCGTAAATATACTTATGGAAATCTGGTCTGTAGCGAATTGATTTTACTGGTGAGTTATCTAACCATGGTAGGAAGAAGAAGATTACAACAGAACCACCCATTACTAACACACCCCAAAACTTTGCATCCAAGAAATGAAAGCCTAAGCCAAGAATTACCAAAATAGCGCCAAAAATCGCTTTGGTTCTAATCGAAGCTCCTCTAGAGGCCATCCACAACATCACTGCTGCGAAAATCCACATCGGTAGTAAGAACTCAGAAGTTGTGGCACGGAGCATAGAGTAAAACGGTGTGAAATACCATACAGGTGCTATATGTGCTGGAGTCTGCAATGGGTTTGCTGGAACGAAGTTATTGGCTTCCAAGAAGTATCCGCTCATTTCAGGGGCGAAAAACACTACAAAAGCAAAAATCATTGCAAATATACCAAAACCCATAACATCATGGACTGTATAAAAAGGGTGGAATGGAATACCGTCCAAAGGAATGCCTTTGGAGTCAACTGTTTCCTTAATTTCTACGCCGTCAGGATTATTAGAGCCGACTTCATGTAAAGCAACGATGTGTGCAGCCACTAAACCAACTAAGACTAGTGGAATCGCAATCACGTGAAATGAGAAGAAACGGTTTAATGTTGCATCACCAACCACATAATCGCCACGAATCCAAAGCGATAAATCAGGTCCAATTAAAGGAATTGCTGAGAACAAGTTCACAATAACTTGAGCACCCCAATAAGACATCTGGCCCCATGGTAGCAAATAACCAAAAAACGCTTCAGCCATTAGACATAAGAAAATAGCGCAGCCGAATATCCATACTAATTCACGGGGCTTACGATATGAACCATAAATCATGCCGCGGAACATGTGCATGTAAACCACAATGAAAAACATGGATGCGCCGGTTGAATGCATATAACGCACAAACCAACCCCATGGAACTTCACGCATGATGTATTCAACAGATTGGAACGCTTTTTCAGCATCTGGTTTGTAGTGCATCACGAGGAAAATGCCCGTAATGATTTGCAAGGCTAAAACAATGATTGCAAATGCGCCAAAGTAATACCAAAAGTTCAGGTTCTTCGGTGCGTAATACTCAGTTAAATGAGCCTTGATGGTTGAGGATAAAGGGAAACGGGAATCAACCCATGCCAATAACTTTTCGCCACTGCCAGCATTGGCTGAGACTTCTTTTTCATGAAATGCCATTACTGATCTCCTTAAGCTTTCTTGTCTTCACCAATCAAAATCTTGGTGTCGGTTAAATACATATGTGGTGGCACTTCTAAATTATCTGGCGCAGGCTTGTTTTTAAATACGCGGCCAGCCATATCGAAAGTAGAACCGTGGCATGGGCATAGGAAACCACCTAGCCAATCGCCTGGAAGTGATGGTTGCGCGCCCTTATCAAACTTTGCATTTGGTGAACAACCCAAATGCGAGCAAATACCAACACCAATGAAATATTCTGGCTTAATGGAACGACCTTCATTACGCGCATAAACCGGCGTTAATGCATCAGGAGATCTTTCTGATTTAGGATCCGCTAAATTTGCATCATTTTTAGTTAGATCGGTTACTTGTTCTGGGGTTCTACGAATCACCCAAACCGGCTTACCACGCCACTCAATCGTTCTTAATTCGCCTGGTTGCATGCCAGTGATGTCCATTTCAACCGGAGCACCAGCAGCTTTGGCTTTTTCAGAAGGAGCAAAGGTGTTCACTAAGGGTAACACCACACCTGCTCCACCAATACCACCCATAACAGAAGTGGCAATTAACCAGTTACGACGATCTTTGTTTAACTCAGCAGAGGTCTCTGGCTGTACATTTGTATTTTCTTCAGCGCTCATCACAATCTCAATAAATTATTTATAAGAGTATTCCCTAGTCAGTATTATAAACAACCTTTTTGAAAATGATCTTGCAACGGTCTATTTTTCTTTCTAAGCCATTCATTTTCTTATGCTATTCTTTCCAAAAATAGTTTTTAATTTTAAATTGGAGAAAAAAATGTCAATTATTAGTGAATTTAAAGAATTTGCAATAAAAGGTAACGTGATGGATCTAGCCGTTGGTGTCATCATTGGTGGCGCTTTCGGTAAGATTGTGGACTCGATGGTCGGTGACATCATTATGCCGGTCATTGCCTTTATTACAGGCGGTGGCATTGACTTTAGTAATTTATTTATAGTTTTAGGTCATGTTCCAGAAGGCGTTAATAGAACTTATGACGCTCTCAAAAAAGCTGGCATTCCGATGTTTGCATATGGTAACTTTTTTACCATCTTGCTCAACTTCATTATCCTTGCATTCGTTATTTTTCAACTCGTTAAAATAATGAACAAAATTCGTCTTTCAGCTGAAACCGAAGCTGCTGCAGCTCCAGAACCAGCTCCAGCACCTGCCTCAGAAGAAGTCTTGTTGCTCCGCGAGATTCGTGACAACTTAAAAAAGTAATTCAAACTTAATTGTTTAGACTGGGTTTGGAATATCAATAAACTGACATTCCAAACCCAATTTCATTTGTAAATGCTCGCCAAGAGCAATGACACCGCCTCTTTCAGTAGCATGATGACCTGCTGAGATATAAGCTACATTAAATTCTTTAGCTAGGTGAAAAGTAGGCTCTGATATTTCACCACTGATATAAGCATCAACATTCAAATCAATTGCATCTTTAAAGTAGTGTTGGGCACCACCGGTGCACCATGCAACTTTTTTAATCTTTTTTGTTAAATCTCCAATAATCAACGGTTCCCGTTTTAACGCTTTGGTGACGTGCTGACCAAACTCTTCCAAAGTAGTTCTTGTCTGCTCAAACTCTCCTAGCCATACCATCGGATTTTGTGGATGTTGACCTTTAATTTTAATATTCAGTAATTTAGCTAATTGGACATTGTTTCCTACCTCAGCATGATTATCCAATGGTAAATGGTACGCAAATAAATTAATTTGATGTTCCATTAATAACTTCAAACGCTCATATAACTGACCAATGATTCTAGAATCATCATTCTTCCAAAACCACCCATGGTGCACGATGATTGCATCTGCTTTAGCCTCTATTGCTTTTTCAATTAATTCTTTAGATGCAGTGACTCCGCAAACAATTTTTTTAATTTGATCCCTACCCTGCACTTGAAGGCCATTTGGGCAATAATCTTTAAATTCCGTTGTCAATAAATAATTTTCTAGATATTCTGATAAGGTATTACGCGTAAGTGGTTTTTTCTTCATTTTTTCTATTTGATTAAAGAGATAAGTTTTATGGCTAAACGATTATGGTTAATTTTTACTCAGGTAACAACAGTTTTTCTGGCACTTATTTTTGTTATAAGTACTTTAAAACCAAATTTACTATCTGGCTTAAATATTTTTAGCCCAATTTCTTCTATTACTTTAAAAGAATCCTCTGGGGCTTCTGATATTGTCTCTCCCGGTTCTTACCATGATGCCGTCAAGCTTTCCATGCCGGCGGTCGTTAATATCTTTGGAAGTAGAACGGAACAAGCTGCCAAACAACGCAATCCCCATAAATCAAAGCCGCCTCAAAAGCCAACTCCAAATAGTCAGGAAGAGTGGTTTAATTTTTTCTTTGGTGACCCAAACGGTCAACCTGATGAATCACCAGAATTTAGCACGGGATCCGGTGTCATTATTAGTAAAGAAGGTCTAATTATGACCAACCATCATGTCATCGAAGGTGCTGATTTGATTGAGGTAGCTTTAGGAGATGGACGAAAAACCAAAGCTACATTAGTTGGTAGCGATCCTGATACGGATGTTGCGATCTTAAAAATTGATTTAAAAGACTTACCTGAACCCATAGTTCTAGCCGATATTAACTCGGTGCGTGTGGGTGACGTCGTTCTAGCTATAGGTAACCCATTTGGAGTTGGTCAAACTGTGACCTCTGGCATTGTTTCAGCCCTAGGGCGGGATCATCTCGGTATTAACACCTTTGAGAATTTTATTCAAACAGACGCTGCAATTAATCCAGGAAATTCTGGTGGGGCTCTCGTCGATACCCAAGGTCGTTTAATTGGTATTAATACCGCCATTTTTTCAAAAAGCGGTGGTTCAATGGGAATCGGTTTTGCCATTCCAGTCAACCTTGCCAAACAGGTGATGGAGTCCATTGTTAAAACAGGCTCAGTTACAAGAGGATGGATTGGGGTTGAACCACGTGAAATTTCTCCAGAAGTGATACAGGCGTTCCAATTATCCGAAAACGCAAAAGGGGTTTTGATTTCTGGCGTATTAAAAAATGGTCCTGCTGAAAAAGGTGGTATCAAGCCTGGTGATTTACTCAAACAAGTAAATGATCAAGCAATTATTGACGTCAAAAGTTTATTAAATGCAGTTGCGAATCTTCAACCTGGCAGCAATGCTAATTTAAGCGTTGATCGTAAAGGTCAAACTATTAATTTTGCTGTAGTGATTGGAACTAGACCCTCTCCCAAAGAAGTAAAAAGATAATCATTCATTCTTCATGCGTTAGGAATACTCTTAAAACTGTCATCTTTTAAAGTATTCCTACCGACCATGTTTCAATTTCCATGTTTCATATTCGGATGGTCTTAAGCCATAACGGGCTAGCATCCCTTCATGGATACGCCTAAGCTCTTCAATAACCAGAGCTTGTACGCTTAGCCTCTCTGATTCTGTAACACTTTCTATGACTGCTTGCTGAATACATAAGAGTGGGTCAAGTTCTGGATGTGTGATAACTTCAAAGATGGTCTTTTTAATGAAATCGCGCCTTGCTAAACGAAGAGGGTCAGGCTCTGCAAGATCCTGTTTAATAGCTAAATATTCTTGTGTTGAGCGTTCATAAGCCCAAACATATAAATCGCGAAGCAACTCCACTCGAGTCAGCTCATAAATACCGAGGATTGCCGAACTGTAAGCTTGCTCTGGAACATCTAGAAATGTGAGTGGGCATAAATTTGCCTTAAACAGCGGAAGATTTGCCGCTAATCGAGAGGTGCGTTTATTAATATTTGCAAATGGTTGTAAGTAGGGTAAATGAACCATCGTGAAAAATGATTGCTCGAAGGGGTCACTAATTTTGTTCACTTTATTTAGAAAAACATCTAAGTACTCTTCAATTTGCTGAGGCGTCGTTAAAGGCCTATAAACACTTTTTCCAATTAGTACAGTATGTTGACGAATTCGACCTTCGTCATCTGGGTTAGGTAATAAGTTTTCAGCTAAAGCACTATGCAAGTTCATCATCGTATATCGATTAAATTCTACGTCATCGATATTCTTCACCAAAAGTTCTATTGCTGTTTTATGGTTTAGTAACATTTGAGTTTCGATAGCTGCTTTTCCGCTTGCCACCTTACCATGTTCGAATAGTTCAAATGTATCGAGGCGAGAGTAAGTGTTACCTTCTAAATGGCTGGAAGCCCATGATAAGTCAATTAATAAGCGATTAAGAATAGAACGGCTATACGTGCCCGCTGGCTCTTCAACTTTACCTATTTTTCCCATCTTGTAAAGTTGTCTACGAAGAGATTCGGACAAATACCAAGTCTCATTCGGGAGATAGGAGACTAAAAAATCACCCTGATAGCCGATTGGTTTTCGTACTTCAGAAGGTTTATTGATATAAGCAAGAATATCTTTACTATCCGCTGAGAGCGGAATATACCTAGGAAAGGTATCGCTTTCACTATTTTTAATTTCATGGATAGTTATTTGGGAACTCGCGTCAAAATATCGGCGGGCTTTACTATTTCCAATCGGAATAATATCTCCCTCTTTAATCAAACGAGAAATCTGTCGCTGGATTGAACGCCTAGAGATATCGGGATGACGAGCAACGAGTTCACTCAAAGATAGTCCATCTTCAGTTAATTGGATACTTTTCAATAAGTTGTTTGACGATATCATATTAATTATGGCGCAGATTGAATGAAATATCTCTTAATTATGGCGCAGATCGACCATCTGCGCCACTTATTCCACTATATTTTGGCGCAGATTCATCTATCTGCGCCAAGTTCAGAAAAATTCTTTAGATTTTGTCAGTAAATATATATAGTGATTTCCTACAATTTCACACAACTCTAGCTTAACAAGGAGTAGAGAATCTATAATCAATAAATGATCGATCAACACTGGACTGATAGAAGTTTAAACTCTGTTTGGCACCCATGCACTCAAATGAAGGCTCATGAAGAGTCTGCATTGCTCGCCATTAAAAATGGTCGGGGAGTTTATCTTTATGATTACGAAGGTAAGTCCTACTTAGATTCTATTAGTTCATGGTGGACCAATTTGTTTGGTCACGCCAATCCTTTCATTAATCAAGCCATCATTAACCAACTCGGTGAAGTTGAACATGTCATGCTCGCAGGCATGACGCATCGTCCCGTTGTGGAGTTATCCGAACGATTAAGTGTTTTGACTGGACATCATCTTGGCCGAGCATTCTATGGGTCTGATGGTGCTTCTGCTGTTGAAATTGCTCTAAAAATGAGTTTTCATTATTGGCGCAATTTAGGCTTTCCCAATAAATCCAAATTTGTCTGTTTACAAAATAGTTATCACGGCGAGACTTTAGGAGCTTTGGGCGTTACGGATATTCCTTTATTTAGTGATACTTATAGCCCCTTAATTCAGCGTCCGATTCTTTGTAAATCTCCTGTACCTTTAAATGACTCTGTATCTTTGGAAGCTGCAAGCCAACTGGCCATTGAAGATTTAAAGACTACTTTTGAAGCCCACCATCACCAGATTGCATGTTTCATCCTAGAGCCCATGATTCAATGTGCCGCTGGTATGCAAATGTATAGTGCTTCGTATTTAAAAGCGGCTAGGGCACTATGCTCACAATATGAAGTCTTAATGATTGCTGATGAAATTGCAGTTGGTTTCGGAAGAACTGGCAAATTTTTTGCCTGTGAACATGCCGGTATTTGGCCAGATCTCATGACCTTATCAAAAGGACTAACAGGAGGTTATTTACCTTTGTCAGTCGTTCTTTCTACTGAATCAATTTATCAAGCCTTTTATAAGGATGATGTTCGTTTAGGATTTTTACATTCCCATTCCTATACAGGTAATCCTCTAGCCTGCACAGCAGCCTTAGCTACTCTAGATTTATTTGATCAATCCAAGGGTTTAGAGCTAGTAAATCATCTGACAGCTCAACTTTTTAAAGCTTTCGAATGGGTGAAGGCAGACTCTCGTCTTTCTAATCTTCGTCAACTAGGCTCAATTTTGGCGTTTGATGTAACAGTCAATGAATTACCACTCAACTTTTCTAAGAAGTTCGACATTTTGGCTAAGAGTCATGGCTTGTTGATACGCCCCATTGTTCATAGCATTTATGTAATGCCACCTTATATTATTTCCGAATCAGAAATTGAGTTCCTGAGTCAGACCATTCAAATGTGTCTGAATGAAATTTTAGGGGATCTCTCGTGAGCTCCTGGCAATCGTCTTTACATGCTGCCATGAGTCATCTCGATCAATCAGGAATGATTCGATCTTTAAAAGTACGTGAGTCCCCGAATGCTCCTGTTGTGACATTAAATGGACAAGAAAAGTTAGCTTTTTGTAGTAATGATTATTTAGGTCTTAGTTATCATCCAGAGCTCATTGCAGCCTTACATGAAGGAACCAAGTTATACGGTACTGGAAGTGGGGCTAGTAGTCTTATTAGTGGCCACACTTCAATCCATGCCCAGTTAGAGTTTCGGCTTGCAAAAACCCAATCCCTTCATATTTCTAATGCAGGGGCATCTTATATTAGTACCGGATTTATGGCAAATATTGCAGTAATTACTGCTCTAGCGACTTTAGGTCATATCTCGATTTACTCCGATGCGCTAAACCATGCTTCCATAATTGACGCGATTCGTTTAGCAAAAGCCTCCAGTCAGGCAACTTGTTTTGTATATCAGCACGCCAATTATGAGGAGCTACATCAATTATTAACTATGGATCCAAATCCGTTAAAGTTAATTGTCTCTGATGGTGTTTTCAGTATGGATGGAGACATTGTTGACCTGCCTCAACTACTCGCCATTTCTAAAGAGTTTGATGCCCTTTTATATATTGATGATGCCCATGGCTTTGGGGTTCTTGGTAATTCGGGTCACGGAATATTAGAGCATTTCAATATTCATGCAAATAACCTAATTTATATGGGTACCCTTGGTAAATCAGCTGGTATTGCCGGAGCATTTGTAGTTGCTGAGCAAGCTTGGATAGATTGGCTGATTCAAAAAGCGAGATCGATTATTTACTCTACCGCACCGCCACCCAACCTCGCGTTTGCTCTACTTAAAAGTATTGATCTTATTACTGGCAATGAGGGCGCTCGCCGACGTAAACAACTCAACTCCTTAATTGAGTACTGGACAACGCAAGCTAGATTCACTAAATGGCAGGCTATTCCCTCTCAAACTGCGATTCAACCCTTAATTATTGGTTCCAATATTGATGTATTAAAAGTATCTAAATTACT
>CANFME010000103.1 GCA_947448305.1 Burkholderiaceae bacterium | reverse complement strand
TTTTTTGCAGCATCTTGTTCATCAAGGTGCTCTAACATCATCACCGCTGACCAAAACGTTCCAATTGGGTTAGCTAAACCTTTACCCATAATGTCAAACGCTGAGCCGTGGATGGGTTCGAACATCGATGGGTAACGACGTTCTGGATCTATATTGCCGGTCGGAGCTATGCCAAGACTTCCGGCTAGAGCCGCGGCAAGATCGGTCAAAATATCGCCGTGCAAATTGGTGGCTACCACGGTATCGATTGATTCTGGTCGATTGATCATTCTGGCAGTTGCAGCATCAACTAACTCTTTATCCCAAGTGACATCTGGAAACTCTTTTGCGATTTGAACTGCGATTTCGTCCCACATCACCATCCCATGTCGCTGGGCATTTGATTTTGTAATCACTGTCAAATGTTTACGAGGACGCGACTGTGCGAGTTTAAAAGCAAAGCGTTGCACGCGCTCTACTCCGACTCGCGTCAAGATACTCATATCTGTAGCAACTTCAATGGGAAGTCCTTGGTGAGCACGCCCTCCAACGCCGGAGTATTCCCCTTCAGAGTTTTCGCGCACAATAACCCAATCAAGTTGATGAGGTTCACATTTACGAAGTGGTGTTTGAATCCCAGGCAGAATTCGCGTTGGACGAACATTAGCGTATTGATCAAAGCCTTGACAGATTTTGAGGCGAAGTCCCCATAAAGTAATATGATCTGCAATCTCAGGATCTCCAGCAGAGCCGAATAAGATAGCATCCTTGTTTTTTAAATCATTGAGGCCATCATTAGGCATCATCACACCGTGTTTGCGATAATAGTCTCCACCCCAGTCGAATTCTTGAAAATCAAAACTAATATTGGTATATCGCTTTTCTAAAGCTTTTAATACCTCTGCGCATTCAGGTATCACTTCTTTGCCGATACCATCTCCTGGTATTAGTGCTATTTGATACTTTTTCAAAATTCCCCCGATATCGTCTAATTTGTTCTCTATCCTGTAATAGATTCGTTAGTCTGTCAATTGAGGGTTTCCTCTAAATTTAGATAATTAGTTCCTAAAATTTTGGAGCGGAATGACGTAAAAAAACAAAAATTGTGAATAATTTATCAAGCGAATAAACTCCTAGCCTTAAAGAGAGGGGATACCAATTAGCTAGTTATGAGCTATTTTGATTATTTTTTTGCGCCAAATTTATACGTTAAGCCAGCCCAGATTGCGATGGGTTGGGCAGGTGTAATAAAGTTTTGGGTTGCTAAAGAATAGATGCTGGTGACGCCACGTTGACCAAAGTTAGCATATTGATTATTGAATAGATTATTTACATTTGCAAAGAAAATTAAACTGTCGTTAACGCGATAACGCAAATCCAAATTTACGATAGAGTAACCGCCAACTTTGCCAGTTGGATCGGAGTTACTCTCATTACCGTGCATAAACTGACTACTCACTGCAATTAGATTTGCCCCAATCAACAAATCGCTTGTAATGGGATAAGCTGCACGTAACTTCAAAGTAGATTCTGGAATTCCCGGAATAACGTTGTCGCTAGTGACATTCTGTCCACCTGCCGTTGTGAAATTCGATTTAAACATGGCGTTAACATAACCATAATTTGCAGATAAATATAATTTATCAATGGTGGTTTTTAAACCCATCTCAAATCCACGACGCTCTGTATCTCCTACATTGGCGAAGTATCCAAACGTCGTACTATTCGGCGCATTTAAAAATTGGATATCATTACTTAAGAGAGAATCAAATACAGCAGCGTTCCAATAAACATTGCCGGCTAAAGTCCCTCTCCCACCAAACTCAAATGTTCTCGCTACAACAGCTTGTAAATCCGGGTCACTATTAAATCCAGTAGGAAGTGAACAAGGGCTACTTGGATTTGCGCAGGATAACTCAACCGAAGTAGGCGCACGCATCGATTCACTGTAACTACCAAAAATCCCACTATGAGGATTTACTTTATAGTTAAAGCCGATGGACGGATTGAATCGTTGATAACTATGGTTACCATTCAAGCTATTTGTTTGATTGGCAACGGCTCCAATTGGAATGGTATTTGCTGCACTAGCCACACCAGAAGGATTTGAATTTTTGTAACTCCATGCACCGACAAAATTTGGATTATAGTAATTGACCCCGCCGTCGGACCAAGTCCAACCATCATCCGAATTTAAATAAGTATTACTTGAACCAGATTGATCAATGCTCGTATAGGTAAAACTGCCACCCGCAGTAATACTGAATTGATCTGTTGGATGGAAAGTATCCGTTAAGAATAAACTCAGGTTTTTATTCGTCGCATTAAGACCTACGCCTCTGATTACGTTACTTCCACTAAATATGGCTGGATTAGTTGCTGAAGGTGCAAGTCCATTCGCTGTAAATGCATAGTGTGTATTAGAAGCCAAGACCGTTTGATAATTAACTAGTTTAGCTAAATAGGTACTCTGGTTGTAGTTAATTTGAGATTGATCAAAACTACCGCCGAACGTAAATGCGTTTTTATGTCCGAATAAATTGTCAAAATTAGACCATTGCCCAGTTGTGCCAAATGTATTTGTTTCAGTAACTGAATTGACTATAGCTGTGTTAATCGAACCACCATATCTTCCATAGCCTAAAGCCAAAGCATTGGCATTGGTGACTCCATTGAGGGCGGAACCATTAGGTGCCTGATTAGAACAACTAGCAGTTGTACAACCATCATCTAGTTGAGCATTGCTATTCATATTATTTAAATTAGCATGTCTGAAATACACTTGACCAATCAGTTGATTAGTGTCTGATAGCCAATGACTTGCTTTCAAGTTGAAAACAGCATGTGTGTTAGTAATGGTATCCGGCCAAGTATAAGCCCCTTGACGATTAGACATCATGTCTTGAGGCAATGCCTGTGTCCCACTCAAAGTATTACTGGCATAAGATCCTGACAATTCTATGCGGGTTTGATTACTATTACCCCTCCAACCCCATTTTCCAAACAACTGTTTTACTTGTGATCCTGAATGATCTCTCCAACCATCTTGCTGATCAAAGTTTCCAGCAATAAAAAAATCAGTATTAGTATCTTCATCAAACCAACCGGATTCAAACCTAGTCGCTTGTCGGTTAAATGAACCACCTAAAACACTTATTGCACTGCCTTGATCATCTTTGCCATTTTTAGTATTTATTACTAATGCTCCGCCCAAAGTATTCAGGCCAAACAATGGATTAGAACCTGGTAAAACTGTCAGGCTCGAAATAGCATTCATTGGAATCAAGTCCCAGTTGACAACGGATCCAAACGGTTCATTCATACGAACACCATCAACATAAACTGATAAGCCTACCGGTGCACCTAATAAAGAGGTTGCCTGAAAACCTCGATAGTTCACATCATTTTGGTATGGGTTACCTGTTCCATTGCTGACACTTACTGAGCCTAAATTATTATTAAGCAAATCTGCCACATTACTCGGCTCTTGCTCAGTGATATCTTTTGCATAGAAAATTTGCGCATTGGATGGCGTTTCGCTAAGTGGTGACTCGGTACCAATAAGCGTGTTTGGCACAACAACTATTTCAGGAAGCTGCACATCTACTGCATGAACATTTAAACTAATCAGTTGAATACCAATTGCTAATGAAATCGGCAAAGCTTTGGCAGCATTTTTTAACAAACCCATTGTGTCTCTATTTAATTATTATTGGACAATCTTACTTCTACCTTCATCTTTTTACAATATGGGAAAACCCCCTATGCTTATTACAAATAAGTAGATGAGATAAATTTAGATTTCAAATAAATTGAATAGGCAATGTTCTGTAAAACTTTAAAAAGTTTTTTATTTTCTATTTTTCACCAATAGTTGACTAGTTAGCCTTGTTTTTTTTCATCACTTTACCAATGAGTGGCCAAAGAAGCATTAGCAAAGCTAATGATGTGATTCCAGTAACCATGTTGTTAGAGAAAAACACCCCTAAACTGCCTTGAGAAATCAGCATTGACTGACGGAAGGAGTCTTCAGCACGGTCACCTAATACCAAAGCCAAGACCATCGGGGCCATTGGATAATCAAGCTTTTTAAAGATATACCCTAGCAAACCAAAGCCTAACATTAACCAAACATCAAATACAGCGTTATGAACGGTGTAAGCGCCCACTGCACAAATGACTATGATGACTGGTGCAATGATTGAGAATGGAATTCTCAAAATGGATGCGAATAGTGGCACACAAGTTAAAACAACAAATAATCCAGCGATGTTACCTAAGTACATACTAGCAATTAAGCCCCAAACAAAGTCTGGCTTTTCAACAAAGAGTAAGGGGCCTGGCTGTAAGCCCCAAATTAATAAACCGCCCAGTAGTACCGCAGCAGTTGGCGAACCCGGAATACCTAAAGACAACATGGGTAGAAGTGCTGAGGTACCTGCGGCATGCGCTGCAGTTTCAGGGGCAATAATACCCTCCATCTGACCCTTACCAAAATTTTCACTATTCTTCGACACACGCTTTGCAACGCCGTATGCCATAAAGGAAGCAGGGGTTGCGCCACCTGGGGTGATGCCCATCCAACAACCAATCAAACAACTTCGAATGGAAGTAGCCCAGTACTTCGGTAATTGAGCCCAAGTATCGAGAACCACTTGACGCCGAATTTTCGCTGCTGAGCCCTGAAACGCTAGTCCCTCTTCCATCGAGAGCAGAATTTCTCCAATGCCGAATAAGCCGATCACCGCGATCAAGAAGTCAAAACCACGCATCAACTCTGGGTTACCAAAGGTTAGACGCAATTGACCTGTCACTGTATCCATTCCTACAGTCGCCAATGCAAAGCCGAGCATCATGGCAGAGATGGTCTTAAAAGGTGATCCCTTATTCATCCCAACAAAGCTACAAAAAGTAAGTAAGTACACCGCGAAAAATTCGGGAGGACCAAATTTTAAGGCAAACTTAGCAACTAAAGGTGCGAGGAATGTAATCATAATAATCGCAAAGAGTGCTCCCACAAACGAGGAGGTAAATGCGGCAGTTAGTGCTTCACCAGCTTTCCCATTTCGGGCCATAGGATATCCGTCAAAGGTTGTTGCAACCGACCATGGCTCACCTGGGATATTAAATAGAATTGATGTAATCGCCCCACCAAATAATGCACCCCAGTAGATACAAGAGAGCATGATAATGGCTGAGGTTGGCGACATAGTAAAAGTCAAAGGTAACAGAATCGCTATGCCATTAGCACCTCCTAATCCTGGCAAAACACCAATGATTACGCCAAGTGTTACACCTACGAACATCAGTAACAAATTAAATGGTGACATTGCAATAGCAAAGCCATTGAACAGTGAATTAATTTCTTCCAACTTAAACCCCTTTTTTAATCTTTTTCTTAATTTTTTTAATAGTTAGTTTTTATTGCACACCCACTAATTCGAGTGGGTTGAACCATGAGCCATGTGGTAACGGAATCTGAAACCAAAATTCGAATAAAAGGTAGAGGGTAACGCTGACTCCAACAGAAACTGCAATGGCCTTCCAAATACGATATTTGCCCAACCAAACCATGAAGAAGGCAATGTAGCAAATGGATGAAACATAGATCCCTATTAATTGCACACCCATTACAAAAACAATCGCAGGCAACAACACAGCCATAACTTGCTTAAAAGACTCTTTACTAACAAAAGACTCTAATTTCTTTTTCTTATTAACGATAGCCGCTTGATACAAGTTAACGGCGCTGGAAAGAAGCATGATCAAACTAATATAAAAAGGGAAATAGCCAGCCTCTGGCCCGTCGCTACTCCAATTAGCGCCTAATTTAAGGCTTCCAAACATTACAACTAGACCAACAACGATAAACAACAAGGCAGTAATGATGTCCGTTACCCTAACGCTGATTAGTGAGTCTTGATTTGAATTATCTGTATTTTGAGACATTTTTTGTACATTAATAAAGTGATTAAAAAAGCTACTACTTAAAAAAAATTAGGGCCCAATAACAACGGCCCTATCCTATTTCTTAAAAGTTACTTCGCCAAGAACCCCGCCTCAGTCATCAACTGCTTATGTAGAGATTCATTCGCTGTAAGCCAATTTTTAAATTCTTGACCAGTCATAAATGTCTGATTAAACGCACCATCTGCCATAAACTTTTTCCACTCTGGTGTTGCGCGAACCTTTTGGAATAAATCAACATAAAAGTCTACCTGCTCTTGTTTAACGCCAGGAGCCATAAAAATACCGCGTAACATTAAATAGTCGGTTGATACTCCAGCTTCTTTACAAGTAGGAACGTCATACCATGATTGAGTATCGGTAATTTTTTCTTTATAAGGCATTCGTGTGTCATCAAATACGCATAAGGCACGTAATTTACCGGCGCGCCATTGAGCTACTGCTTCAATGGGATTATTTACCGTAGAGTCAATATGATTACCAACGAGCTGAACGGCAACTTCACCACCCCCTTTAAAAGGAATGTACGTAAATTTAGAACCCGTTGCTTTTTCAATTGCCACAGTAATAATTTGATCTTCAGACTTAGAGCCGGTACCACCCATTTTGAACCTATTTGGACTGGCGGCTTTAGCTGCTTCAATATACTCTTTAGCAGTTTTGTAAGGCTTCTCAGCGTTACCCCATAAAACAAATTGATCAAGTGCTAACATGGCTACTGGTGTGATATCTTGCCAGTTAAATGGAATACCCGTTGCCAAAGGTGTTGTGAACAAATTTGACAGCGTTATCACAATCTTATGTGGATCATTCTTGGCTTCTTTGATAGCCAAAAAACCTTCGGCACCAGCGCCAGAGCCCTTATTTACTGGAATCACAGCTTGCTTCATTAAATTATTTTTAGTGATGATTCCTTGAATCATACGAGCCATTTGGTCAGCCCCGCCACCAGGGCCAGCTGGAATAATAAACTCCACAGGCTTGGTTGGTTCCCATGCTGCAACGGCAGGTAAGGCCCCAAATATCCCAAGTGATAATGTACTGGTGAGCAAAGCACCTTTGAAATTTAACTTCATCAAACTACTCCTCCAAAATAAATAACCAATTTAATAACGCAAGAAATCAATCATCGTTAGATGATTGATTTTTTAAATTTAAAGGTTTCGTAAGTAAGGGAATAGGGGCTAACAATTATCTAAGAACGAATTTCGACCCACTTGCCGTAATTCGATACGACATGCATTCAGTGAGTGATAAAGTAAATTTTAATTCGTCTGCAATACTCAATTAACATCTATCTTCTACAACAAAATTAGATGATGTAAACGCTGTTTTTTTGGAATGAGGGAAACTTTATTCCTTATTTTTTTCTTTAATATTACATGAAAATGTAGAAATAAACATCTTTTTTTATTTTTTTTAAATAGGTAAATACGCCAATCTCTAAGAATATCCTTAATGTAAAAAGCCACCATTTATGGGTCAGTTCAAAATGGTGGCTTTTGTCTTTAAAAATCTTAATAAAATTAAATAGAAGCTGGAGCTCCAGGTTGTTTTAAAGGATGTGCCTTAGAAAATGCCTCTAGCTTAGAGCAATTTTCATAGATTTGACGAACACGAGGATAGGGGCTGAGGTCACAAGCAAAAAAGTTGGCGCCGATTACATGTGATGCCAGAAAGATATCCGCCATCCCAGGTGTATCGCCATAACAATAGGGGCTTGAAGTAGAATTTGCAGTCAAAATTTCTTCACAGGTCTCTAAAGCTGGCCTTACAAAACGATGAATCCACTTTTTTACGCCTTCTGCATCTAAACCGAGTTCTTCTGTTAAGTAAGTTCTTACTCTAGGCACCATCAAGGGATGAGAATCAGCAGCAATAATTTGCGCTAGACTGCGAACCCTCGCTTTGCCAAGAGGATCAGATGGCAAGAGGGGATTGTTTGGATATAGCTCATCAATATATTCAACGATGGCCATCGATTGGAATAAAGCTGGTCCGCTACCAACATCCAAGGCAGGTAATAGACCTTGCGGATTAATGGAGTGGTAATGCTCTCCCAGATGCTCTTTACCTAACAAATCAATCGTAACAACTTCAACATCGATACCTTTGAGGTTTATTGCAACTCTAACTCTGTATGTGGCGAGTGAACGCCAATGTCCATAAAAACGCATAAATTAAATCTCCTTATTTTGAAAATGGTGCCATCATTAAATTAGTATTACTCAATTTTTTTATGTCTGATGGGGTTTTGTCTACTTTACCTCAATCATGACGATATGATAAAAATTAACCTATCGCAGCCAATCAGATCAATTTTCACTATTCTCATTGAATTGAAAACAGTTTCATTTCATCTTGGTCTAACTGCGCAATTAGACCAGTCTCCCATTCAAGATACCGGCGGGCTGCATCCTTGTTCCCATCATGCCGATCGTGCACAAAAAATAGGAAATCAATACAGTCTATGTCTGGTGGCATGGTTTGCGTAGAAATAGTTTTAAGCTCAGTTGGAAACCCGACCCCCTCTAATTCATATACCTCTATATTTAGAGCAAAGCTATCTAGTTCTAAAAGTGCTCCGTAAGTGAGCGCAGGATCATCTGAGATAATCAGGATTTTTTCTTGAGCGCCACGAAGGATTTCTTGTAGTTTGGGGCGAATAGCCCAAAGAGAATTTATTAAATGGTTCTTACGGTATTGCATGCTGCCACGAATATCCAACACAGTGACAGAGTCATTTTGATAAATTTGACGCAAGTCGGCAGTCTTAATAGTCGCTCGGCCAAGTAAATGATCAATCTGAGTACTAGGTAAGCTCACTTTACTATTTATACCCTCTTGTAAAACTGCTACATCATGACCCATCTGCTTTAACCAGCTAGCA
>CANFME010000102.1 GCA_947448305.1 Burkholderiaceae bacterium | reverse complement strand
TCCCCGACGTACATCAGACAAGATACCAATCGTATTCGGATAATTGCGGCCCAACTCAACTGGATCGATATCAATTTGAATAATAGGTGTGCCTGAGCGTGGCAATTTCCAGCCGCCAGTAGTGTGATCGCTCGTATTACTGCCCACATAGATGACTAGATCTGCCTGATCAATCATGCGGTTAGTACAGGATCTGCCGTATAAACCAGCCATCCCTCTAAACAAGGTATCTGTTTCGATCATGGTTGATTTAGCATCGAGAGTCGTTGTAATCGGCGCTTGAATCTTTTCACCAAAAGCACGTAAAGCCTCATCAGCACCTGAAATCACAACACCACGATCACCAATAATGACGGGTTTTTTTGACTTCGCAATCGCAGCTACTGCTTGCGCAATGATCTCTGGATCAGGAGCAGGTCTAAAAGCCGGAAAGCGCGTATGCACTTGATCAACATCAATCGGAAAATCGGCTTCATGCGGCGTAATGGCGTCTCCCGTAAAGCCAGCAATATCCAGATGCACTGGACGTGGTGAGCCAGTAGTGGCCTCTCTAAATGCTTGACGAATCAAATGCGGCATTTGTTCAATCACTTCCATCTGCGCATGAAATTTTGTCACCGGTGTAAAGAGTGGGCCGTGCTCTACTTCCTGATAAGAATTACGATATTGCATCGCTGCCACATGCCGCCCTGTCATTGCAATCACAGGTGAATAGCCTAAATAGGGGTCTTGCAAAGAAGCCGCTAAATTTGCGGCACCAACAGACTGCGCAAAACATAAGCCGGGCTTGCCGGAGATTCTGGCGTAACCATCCGCCATATAACCAACACCTTTTTCAGAATGACCTAAAATTCTTTTGATTTTGGTATCTTCCATCTCTGCTAGGGCGCGGCGTAATACTGCATCCATAAAAAACACATGCGTAACGTCGTAGGCTTCTAAAAGGCGTGCAAAGTAAGTTGCACCATTCATCTTGGTTGTCAATTCTGTCTCCTAATTATTGAATAATTTATTTATAGTAATTAACAATATATTACTGCATTAGGAGTTAGCACTTGGCAAAATGAATGGCTTTAAGGCGTCGTGAAGCACTAGCCGCTAGGCAAGAATTTTAGGCAATACGAAATTTACAAAGATCACCGATCGTTAAAACGGTTCAAAGCCTAAATGTCCACGAAAACGATTTTTAATAAAGCTGCCATCTCTAGGTGGCAGTGCTTTGGGATATTCGATCGCTTCGATAAAAATATTGGCTAAACCAACACTATTTCTAGCATTGACCTGCTTAGCAATTTGACTGACATCGGCTGGATTTCTAACAGCCAAAGTCCAATCAAAACCACAGGCACTGGCTACGCCAGTTAACTCAACGCCTAAGGACGTATGACTTCTTTGCATCCCTGTTTCAGCGTAGTGTCCATTATCAAGAACCACAATGGTTAAGTTTTTTGGTTTTTGTGCACCAATGGCAGCAAGACTTCCTAAACCCATTAGCATCTCGCCGTCGCCAGTAATCACGAGTACTGACTTTTCTGGTTGCGCGATAGCAATCCCGAGTCCCATGGCAGCAGCTGCGCCCATGGCTCCCCAAAGATAAAAATTCTCAGGGCGATCTCCTGCCGCAAAGACATCATAGGACGGTGAACCTAAACCCGTAACTATTAATGCCTCTGGGCACAAGTCGACCAACTCTTTAACAAATTCCCTACGATTAATGGTGCCATGTTGATAGTTATTTTGACTCATTTGGCATCCCACTTTTTACGTCCAATTAGACTTTGTGATAACAATACTGCGACTGCGTCTCCTCCTACAAATGCTGCGTCAAACCCAGCACTTACTACATCCGGTACACTTTGCGGCGTATCTGCTCGCAAGACATTGATCCCCATCATTTCGAATGATTGTTGCGTAGCACTTCCCATCGGCGTCTGCCACTGATTAAACTCGGCCCACTCACCTCGCATCGTTACTAAACAAAAGAAGGGAAATTGACAATTTTTAATGAGCGAAAACATATTGACGCAATTACCCACACCACTACTTTGCATCAATAGCACTGCTCTTTTACCACCGAGCCAAGATCCGCATACAACTGCAACGCCGTCTTCTTCCGTTGTTACGGGTACTGGCTTCATCACATCATCAGCCCAAGCCTTTTTAATCACTTGAGAGTGACCTGCATCTGGCACATAGACTAATTGTTCGACGCCACCGCGTTTAAAAATATCAAATATTTCATCTTTCCAAGCATGTTGCAATGTTTGCTCTTTAACGTCCACTGTGAACCCTTTTATGCATGTTTGTTTAGTTTGTATAGTTCAATCAAGGTTTAACCATTACATCGTTGGGCTTTTAAATTCGCCGCCTAAGCTTACGAGTCCAAACGGAATTAATTGCGCATCCAGACTAAATACCATATGGCCAGCAGAGGCATGGGCATCTCTAAAGCGACGCTCAAATTGATATTTTTCATAAATACCGTTCGCCCCTAATAATTCATGTAATAGGTCTACTGCTTCGTTGGCCATTTTCATCGCCATCGCCGTATTACGTTTGTATTTCAACTTGGTTGGAATATCAAATACGACGTTATTCTTGTAAGCGAGTTCTGCTTCAATCGTGTTACCAGTTAACCATTGATAAGCTGCGTCAATCTTGCCATCCGCAATCGCAATTTTCATTTGCAAGGTCGGAATATCGGACATCTTCGCCCCGGTATAACTAGTACTCTTCGATTTAATCCAATCGGTCGTCTCTGCGAGCATCATGCGCGCATTGGCAATCATCGCCCCAGCGATACCGTTACCACCAACGGAACTAGTCGGTACTTTAAACATGGAGTTTTGGTGCACTTTAAAACCAGGGAACTCATGATTTGGATTACGTAAATTCATGGAGAGTACACGGTGGGCTGGTACAAAAACATTTTCACATTTCACACTGCGACTACCCGTGCCACACATCCCCATCGTTTGCCAATCATTAATAATTTCATACTCTTCGCGCGGTACAAGACAAACACACCAATCAACGACTTTATCGTCTTCTTTCACGAGGCAGGAAAGCATATTCCATTCACAAATATCGACTCCAGATGAAAAGCCCCAATAGCCGGACAGTAACAAGCCACCGTCTACTTTTTCGCCCTTACCCTGAATATATGCCACCCCGGATGCGATCAGCGCATTAGGGTTTTCTCCCCAAATATCTTCTTGCGCTTGCATTGGCCACTGGGCTAGTTGACGATTATGTGACGCCACATTCGCAAAAACCCAGCCAGTAGATGGGCAACCCAGACCTAACAAATAGGGAACTTCCATGAACGCTCTAAAATCAACTTCCATCCCACCCCACATCTTGGGCTGCTGATAACGAAAGAGTCCACTTTCATGCAACTTATTCACAACAGCGTCCGTTAAATGCGTTTGTTTCTCGTTGGCAGCTGCCTCTGACGCTAAAAATGGTATCAAATCCTTAGTACGCGCAATCATTTCCTCATAGGAAACATCGGCAAATGATTCTTTCTTGAAGGGATGGCTTGCTTGGTCTGGATGATTCAACTGCACTGGAGCATTCATGCTGACTCACTTTGAATAGATTTGAAAGTACTTTCATATTATTTTTTATCTTTTTAATTGTCAATACAATTCAACTCTTTAAAAAGAGAGAAGTATGAGAACTTTTCATAAACGACAGTTAAGTAATTGTTTTAGTTGAAAATTAAATAAAAACAATTTTTCTAAGTATTTTCCTCATTGCTTTAATCATCATAATGATATAGTCTAATTTCAAAAGAATTTGATTCATTTAGCCATCCCAACAAAGACTATAACGAAGGAGATATCATGCCCATCCAAGGTTTTGCTCACATCAATGTTAGTACCTCCGATCTCGAGCGATCAAGGCGCTTTTATGCAGAAATTTTAGGCTTAGAGGATGGGTATCGACCGCAGTTTGGCAGAATTGGGGCTTGGATGTATTTAGGTGACCAACCGATTGTGCATATTTCTACGTCTAGAAGTCCGCTGCCACCGAATGGTAAAACCGACGCTTTTGATCATATAGCGTTATGGACTAAGGATATTGACTATTACCGAAACTTATTAAAAACTCACAATATCAAATTTGCTGAATTTGGCGTGCCTGAAACCTTTCAGTATCAATTGTTTTTTAAAGATCCGGACGGCACCGAAATTGAGTTAATCTTTAGCGGTGAAGAAGCTCGCCTCGCAGCCCAAGCAAAAGAAGCAAAAATGGATGCTAGTTTTGGGCGAGATAATTAATGCTGATTTTAAAGTTGATTGGGAACTATTTATTGGCAATTATTTTAGTAAAGTTTGGTTGATGATGGCATGAAGTCAATACCCTTACATCTGCAAATCTCGACTGAAATTAGACAAAAAATTCTCGATGGCATTTACCCACTAGGTACAAGACTTCCCACAGAGGAAGAGCTTTGTATTACCTATAAAGCAAGTCGTCCAACTTTGCGCCAGGCTCTCACAACCCTTTCCCAAGAGGGTCTCATTATGCGCAGGCCCAGAACCGGCTCTACCGTTCTAGCAACCCAGGCACAAACTGTTTTATCGCACAGCGTTCGAACCGTTAATGAACTCTTAGACTATCCTGGTTCAATGGTCAGAGAGATTTTAGATATCTCTTACATCAAAGCGGACCAAGCCATTGCTGATGAAATCCATTGCCCTGTGAACATGGAATGGTTTCGGATTGTCTCGCTCAGATTTCAGAATCAGTCTACGATTCCTCTTTGTTTAACGACCTATTACATCTTGCCAAAATATGCCGGCGTAGTGAAGCATAAGAAACACTTAAGCATTCCAATCAGTGAGCAAATCGTAGAGATGTTTGATGAGGTAATTCAACGCGCAAAGGTAGAAGTCTACTCACAGCAAGTACCAAAAGAATATATCAAACAATTACGCGTCAAAGAACATACTTCAGCACTCGTGGTCATGCGGTCCTATGTAGGAATGGACCAAGAAGTTTTTCAAATTACGACTAGTCATCACCCGGACGAGCGCTATCGCTATAGCTTTGAGTTAATCCGTGAACAAAAAACCATCACAAACAGACAAAAAAAATAATCATAAAAAATACAATAGGAGATCTATGAAAACATTCCAATTAAAAACCATCCAATATGCAATGGTTTTAGCAATCGGCAGCTGCCTTAGCCTTAACAGCTTCGCAGAGGAAAATTACCCAACAAAGACCATCACGATTATTAATCCCAACTTACCGGGTGGTTTTGTCGATAACGTAGCCAGAAATCTTTCCGTCATTTTACAAAAGACGCTCAAGCAAACCGTCATCATTGTCAATAAGCCCGGTGCCAATGGCGCCATTGGTCATGCGGCGGTTGCCAACGCTAGCCCTGATGGTTATACCCTATTAATCACTTCACCGTCGCTCATCACACAACCGGCGATTGACGCCTTGTATAACCGAACGCCAATTTATAACTTAAGTAAATTAATTCCGATTGCTCAAATTACCTCAGATCCAGCAATTATTCTGGTCAATCAAGAAGCCAATGCCAAAACCATTCAGGATTTTGTCAAAGCCGCTGGTAAATCATCCGGTGCTGTTTCGATTTCTTCCTCAGGCACTTACGGCGCAACCCATTTACCCATGGCGATGATTGAGAATGTCTCAGGCGTAAAATTCAAACACATCCCTACAGGTGGTGGTGCTGCGTCCATGACCTTAGCACTGGGCGGGCATGTCAATGGGCTAGCATCTGCACCAAGTGTGGCTTACCCACAAACCCAAGCAGGAAAAATGATTGCACTCGCACAAACCGGCCCAAAACGTCTGCCGCCTTATATGGACCTACCAACCCTCAAAGAGTCCAATATTAATGTGGAATATACGCTTTGGACTACTGTTTTTGCACCAGCTGACACGCCAGAACCTATTGTCAAAAAACTGGCTCAAGTACTGCGCGAAAGTATTCAGGATGAGCAGTTCAAGACAGCTCTCTTTAAAGGTAACTCGACCTTAGATTATCTCGACGGAGACGCAATGAATCAATTTTGGAAGTTAGAAATCAAGAAGTTGCAAGATACTGTGAAACAAATCGGAAAAACGGACGATTAAGCTGACGATTAAGTTTACGACTAAGATGGAAATTTAGCCAACGATTGATCTTCGAACAGAATCAATCTTGTTGAAGAATATTCTCTAACGCGTGAAATCCCTTTGCGTTAGAGAATATCTAATTTTTAGTACTTAAACCGGTGCAAACATTTGACCACCATCCACATTGATTACGGAACCACTGAGGTAGCCGCATAATGGGGATGAGCAAAATACAGTTAAGTTAGCAATCTCATCCGGCTCAGTCATTCTGCCGAAAGGTAATTTTGAAGTTAACTCAGTCCATCTAGACTCATCGCCTAATTTGTTCTTGGCATTATTTTTCATCATCATTTCCATCCGGTCGCTACGTGTTGGTGATGGGTTAATACCGAAAACACGCACGCCACTCTTGTGACTCGTCGCACCGACAGCTTGCGTAAAGGCCATCAAGGCAGCATTAGCAGTCACGCCACAAACGTACTCTGCTCTTGGTGCGGCGCCGGCCATACCAATGATGTTACCAATAATGCCGCTGCCTTGTTTTTCCATTGCAGCTAAATAAACTCTGGTTAAATTAATATAACCAAAGAGTTTTAATTCCCAAGCTTGACGCCATCTATCTTCTTGAATATCAGCGAGTGTGCCACCAGGAATCGCACCAGCATTGTTAATCAAAATATCAACATTACCGACTTTTGCGAATAAAGCTTCAGCGGACTGTGGTGCGCCTAAATCGAGTTCAATCGTCTGACAAGCAACGTTATAGGTTGACTCAATCAATGCTTTGCCTTTAGCCAAATTCGCTGCATCTCTTGAAACCAAAATTGGGAGTGCACCTTCTGCCGCGTATGCTGCTGCAACTGCGAGACCAATACCTTTAGAACCACCAGTAACTAAAACTTTCTTGCCTTTTAATTGCAAATCCATGTTGATACCTTTCAATGAGTTAAATCAAAAACAAACTAATACAACTTTTTTCCAATAGATGGATCAAAGTAGGGTTAAAAAAATGGGTAGAAAATAAAACCGCCGCTTTGACACTGCAAAGTGGCGGTATAAAGTTTCTTATTTAAAGCCGAGGATTCCGGTAGCTTGTGAGCGTGGATCTCTTAGTGTCCATCTGCCAGAAAGTACCTTAAGATAAAATTCACTCAAAGTACTATTAAACAAATCAGGATCCTCAATATTGTTGGTATGACCTGCATTGGGGAATACCACGAGGCCTGCACTTGGAATATTGCGCTTCATCAATAGTGCTGGCTCAAGACAAGGATCATCCTCATCGCCAGTAATGATTAGGGTTGGCACCTGAATCGTTTTCATACCATCGATTAATTCCCAAAGGGAAGGACGCATCTTCTGCACCCCTCTAAGCGTGTTTGCTGAGCCTTCAACTGGATGCTCTGACATACTATTTACAAACTCGTTAAAGCCTCTTGGGTCTTTATTTTGGAACTGAACGCGTGTTGGTCCAATGGTATATTTCTTACCACCTTCAACACTTCCCAAGTCTTCAAACAATTTTGCAGCAGCTTCCACTTCTGCATGAAAACCAGTTTTCTTTTCAGGCTGAGCACCGTAACCACAACCAGCAATCACTAATGAGAGGGCACGGTGTGGATTATGAATACCAATATGCAGTGATGCAAATCCACCCATAGATAAACCTACAATATGCGCTTTTTCAATTTTTAAATGATCTAGTACTGCTAGAACATCCTTCATCGCACGTTCTTGACTGTACATCTTAGAATCAGTCGGGACGTCAGAAGGTAAATATCCTCTGGCAGAAAAAGTAATACATCTAAAGTATCTGGAAAAGAATCGCATCTGGAGTTCCCAGCTACGGTAGTCAGCAGCAAATTCATGTACAAAGATGATGGGTTGTCCACTGCCGGACTCTTCATAATACAAATTGACGCCATCATCGGTTTTAGCAAAAGCCATTTTTGTCTCCTTCTTTAAATTATTTTTTTAGTTTTGAATTCTTGTATTTGTGACTCAGAATAACATAATTCACGCAAGATCTGCTCTGAGTGTTCACCGAGTTCGGGCGCAGAATGCGTAATTTTCGCCGGTGTTCTAGAGAGTTTTACGGCTTGATTGACGATCCGAATTTTGCCAACTTTAGGATGAACGACCTCCACCGCAGCGTCCTGAGAAATCACTTGAGGGTCACTAAAGACCTCTGACATGTCATAAATTGGGCCCGTCGGTACACCGGCTTTATTGAGCAATTCTACCCAATAGGCTTTTGGCTTTGACTTGAGAATCGGAATCAAAATCTGATTCAACTCATCACGATGTGCAACGCGCGTAGACTCGGATACAAATCTTGGATCTGTAGCTAATTCAGAAATACCCATGGCCTCACATAAGGCCAGCCACATTGGCTCTCCGGTAGCGGCCACATTGATATAACCATCACTACTTTGATAACAAGAAGTTGGCATACTAGTTGGGTGATCATTCCCCACTTGTTTAGGAATGTCGCCAGCCATTAAGTACCGGGCGGCTTGGAAATCCATCATAGCAATACCCGCTTGAATCAGTGAGCTTTGAACCCACTGTCCCTCACCTGAAACTTCTCGCTCTAGGAGTGCAGTCATCGCGCCACAGGCGGCAATATAGCCGGCGGTAATATCTGTAATCGCCACACCAGCTCGCATCGGTCCGCCCTTAGGGTCGCCTGTGACCGACATGATGCCACTCATCCCTTGTGAGATTTGATCAAACATCGGACGCTTTACGT
>CANFME010000101.1 GCA_947448305.1 Burkholderiaceae bacterium | reverse complement strand
TGAAGTAACAAAAATCGACAATAGTAGCAAACACACAAAGTAGTACAGACCAAAAAATAGAGAGGCATGTGTGATGAGCAAGACAATTGAAGAGTTGATCAAAATTGATCAAGAGCGTCGTTCCGCACTCAATTTCGGTATGAAATTGGGGGTGGCAACGATTGCTGCAAGCTATGGCGTACAAGAAGCTTTTGGTCAGAACCAAAGTCTTGCTCCCTTACCGCCTAATTGGCCGAATAAGCCAATTAAACTGATTGTGCCATTTCCTCCCGGAAATACCCTCGATATCGTGGCCAGATTTGTTCAAACGAAGATGTCACAAGACTTGGGACAAAGCGTTTATATTGAAAATATCGGCGGGGCTTATGCTCAGATTGGTATGGCAGCCATTGCTAGAGCTAATCCAGATGGCTATACCTTTGGGGCTTCACAAGGTGGGCCGATGGTAGTCCAACCACATACCGTTAAAAATTTACCGTACGATGTTTTGCGTGACTTTATTCCAGTAGCTGTTTCTGCATGGAACTATAACGCGTTAGCGGGTTCTTTATCAGCGCCTTTCAAGACTTTGTCAGAGATGGTGACTTGGGCCCGTGCCAATCCCGGCAAGTTAACTGTCGGAACGACAGGAGAAGGAGGCTTTGCTCACCTTTGGTTTGAAGACTTTAGACGCCAAGCGAAGTTTGAATATACCCACGTTCCTTACAAGGGCACCGCGAATATTGCAAGTGATTTAGTCTCAGGCGCCATCATGGCTGGGGCTGATGGAATTTCTGGCTTTGCGGGACTTGCTAAAGGCGAGAAAATTCGTATCGTAGCGATTACGAATTCAACTAAAGTTGAACAGTGGCCGGGCGTGAGTTTACTGAGCGACGCTGTTCCTGGATTCGTCGTTAATGGTTGGTTTGGTTTCGTGGCTCCTGCGAAAACGCCCATGGCCATCGTGAATCGTTTAAACCAAGCCATTAATGCAGCGATGAAGTCACCCGAAGTTCAAGAGAAATTACCTAGTTATGGACTAATTGGTGTGACCGAATCAGCAGAATATTTTGATCAACTCAATCGCAAAGACTATGAACGCTATGGTGCGATTGTTAAAGCAATTGGACTAGAGGCGAAATAAGGAAGTATATGAATATCCGTATTACTAAAAAAAGTGTAGCGACCATTCTGACAATTGCATTGAGTCAGTTATTTATTATCAATGCTCAAGCCCAAAATGACGCAAGTTCTGCTAATTTCCCAAACAGAGTAATTAAGATTATTGTGCCGTTTAATGCTGGCGGACCTGCTGATGCGCTAGCACGCCCTCTAGCTGAATCTCTCAGTAAAAGATTGGGTACGGCAGTGATTGTGGAAAATAAGCCAGGAGCGAACGCTGCGATTGCTTCTCAGTTTGTTGCAAAGTCAAATGCTGATGGTTACACATTATTATTTGCTAGTGATGCGGGCATGTCGCTCGCACCGGCAACACAAAAAAGTTTACCGTATGACCCTGCGAAAGACTTCGCTGGCGTGACGATGGTTGCACAGTTGAGCCAATTGTTATTTGTCGGCAACAGCTTCCCAGCAAAATCTGTACAAGAGTTACAAACGATTGCAGCGAAAGCTCCTAACTCGGTAGTGTATGCTTCAATTGGGATGGGTAGTCAAACCCACGTAGCCATTGAGTCATTGAGTCGTGTGCTCAATATCAAAATGACCCATGTACCGTATACGGGTGCGCCACCTGCGATTACTGATTTAGTCGCTGGTAATGTACAAGTCATGATGTCAACGGTTGCTGGTCCTTTATCTTTTATTAAAGCTGGAAAGATTCGGCCGCTAGCCGTTGCAGGCCCTGAAAGAAATAAGTCATTACCTGACGTGCCAACTTTTGCTGAGATTGGTTTTCCGAACTATGAATCACGCGGCTGGTTTGGCATTGTGGCGCCTGCTAAAACACCCGTAGAAGTGACGAATCTGCTCGCGAAAAACATCTGGGAAATTGTTCATTCTGATGAATATATCTCAAAAGTCATTGACTTCAATGGTTTTGAAGTCGCAAAAATTCCACCGAATGAATTCACTGCTTTTCTAGTAAAAGATCGTGTGAAGTGGAAAGGCTTAGTCGCGCAAATGGGTGACGCCATTAACAACTAAATGAATTAATTACAAATTACTATTACCTCTTAGAAAGATAACATATGGACTTGATGAAAAGCGAAATTCGTGACGGAATGCAAATTGATTGGGATGCACCTATTTTGATGAAAGACGGTACAGTTTTGAGAGCTGATGTCTTTAGACCGATTGGCGAGGGTAAGCATCCGGTCATCATCACTTACGGCCCCTATGCAAAGGGACTTGATTTTAGAACGGGCTATAAAAGTCAGTGGTCTAGATTAGAAGAAGCAGTGCCAGAAATCCTGACAGACACATCAAACAAATATCAAAATTGGGAACTCGTAGATCCTGAAGTGTGGGTGCCAGATGGTTATGCTTGTATCCGCGTTGACTCTAGAGGTGCTGGCAGATCACCTGGAGTGATAGATTGCTGGTCTCCCTTAGAGACTGAAGATTTTCATGAATGTATTGAATGGGCCGGTACACAAAATTGGTCTAACGGTAAAGTGGGTGTCAATGGTATCTCCTACTACGCGATGAATCAGTGGACCGTAGCCGCGACAAAACCAAAACATTTAGCTGCCCTCTGTATTTGGGAGGGTTCTTCTGATTTTTATCGTGAACTGTGTCGTCATGGTGGTATCTTGAGTGACTTCTTGGGAGATTGGTTCCCAAGGCAGGTTGTTAGTGTGCAACACGGAGTAGGTGATCGTGGGGCTAGAAGTGTTGTGACAGGGGATACCGTTTGTGGACCCGAGACTCTCAGCGCTGAAGAACTTACCGCCAATAGAGCCGATCCAGATATGCAAGCGCTAAACCATGAATGGATGGATGAGTTTTATGTATCTCGCTCTCCTGATTTTGCAAACATTGATGTCCCCTTATTATCTGCTGCCAATTGGGGTGGGCAAGGTTTACATACACGGGGTAATTTTGAGGGATATTTAGCTGCAGGTAGTTCACAAAAGTGGTTAGAAGTTCACGGCGATACGCATTTCACCCACTTCTATAGTCGTTATGGTGCTGGTTTGCAAAGACAGTTCTTTGCACACTTCCTCAAAGGTGAAAATTCTGGTTGGGATAAGCAACCTAAGGTCTCGCTCAATATTCGCTCACCAGGTGAAAAATTTGAATTACGTGCAGAAAATGAATGGCCTCTTGCACGGACCCAGTGGACTCCTTATTATCTTGATCCAGCTGAAATGCAAATGAATCCATCAGTACAAACTGCTCCCGCCACAAAGTCTTTCGACACCCAGGGTGACGGCATTACCTTTTTAACACCAGTCCAGCATCACGATGTCGAAATTACTGGGCCGGTTGCAGCGAAAATTTGGTTATCCTCACAGACGAATGATGCTGATATTTTCTTGGCATTAAGATTGTATGATCCAGTTGGAAAAGAAGTGGCTTTTATCGGTTCCAATGATCCACGCACACCAATTGGTTTAGGCTGGTTGAGAGCGTCGCATCGTAAAACGGATCCAAACAAATCGAAACCGTACCGTCCATGGCATACCCATGATGAAGATTGGCCACTGACGCCTAATCAACCGGTCGAGTTAGATGTTGAAATTTGGCCAACTAGTATCGTGATTCCAGCAGGCTATCAACTTGGGTTGAACGTGCGTGGTAAAGATTATGAATATGACGGTACCGATGCAGGTGTTGCCCACGCTCCCTATCCAATGAAGGGTGTTGGTCCTTTCTTACATCGCAACCCTAAAGATCGTCCAGCAGAAGTTTTTGGTGGCGTGAATACGCTTCATTTTTCTAATGAAATGAAACCTTATCTCCTATTACCTGTTATCCCTAAAAAATAAGATCAAGAATATGTCAACTACTCAATACGAATTACAAGAACACCCTCATTTTTTACTAGAAAAAAATGTGGACGTTGCCATGCGCGATGGCGCACTACTGAAAGCAGATGTTTTCCGACCTAAAGGGGATGGTAAGTATCCCGCGATTCTTAATTTAGGCCCCTATCAAAAAGATAAATTATGGGTCACTCCACCTAGCCTTGAAGAGACCGGTAATGAGTTCATGAACTGGGAAACAGTTAATCCAGAAATTTGGATACCAGAGGGTTATGTTAGTGTGCGCGTAGACGGTAGAGGATCTGGTAAATCACAAGGACAATGCGATCCTTGGTCCATGGCAGAGTCGATTGATTACTATGACGCGATTGAGTGGGCAGCGAAGCAGCCTTGGTGTAATGGTAATGTTGGTTTATTAGGTATCTCTTATTACGCCATTAATCAGTGGTTTGTAGCCAATCAACAACCACCATCTCTCAAAGCGATGATTCCGTGGGAAGGATTTGCTGATATTTATCGCGATGCTTTGTACCACGGCGGCATCTTAAACGTGTTTATGACCAATTGGTTCACTGCTCATTTATTACATCATCATCTCGGTCGTGCTTCAGAAACCGTCACGAATCCTTGGGAGCGCAATGTTTTAGGGACCTGGTTAGGTAATAACTTAGATAGCGGAGCGCTTAGTGGAGCTCAAGCGGACTGGGACAAGATTAAGGTTCCTTTTTATTCAGTTGGAAACTGGACTGGTATGGGCTTGCACTTACGGGGCAACACGGAAGCCTATATGATGAGCCCTAATCCAAATAAAAAACTTAGAATGCAAAATGGCTCGCATGTCCATCCGTTTTATACCGCTGATGGCCGTGCTGATCAAATGCGCTTTTTGGATTATTGGTTAAAAGGAATCGATAACGGTGTTATGCAAGAACCACCTGTGAAATTGGCTATTCGCCATGGCGGTGATCAAATCGAGTGGCGTTTTGAAAACGAGTGGCCTATTGCCAGAACTCAGTGGACAAAATGGTATCTAGATGTAAATAGCGTGACTCCTGGCTCAGTTCCTCTCAAGGGCGATTTGAAACTTGCTAATCCAAGTACAGAAGCAAAGTGTTCATACGCTGCCACAGGAATGGGTTCAATGGGCTCTACTTCTGCAGCTTCATCGCAAGTGATGGGCGGCGGTATTAAGCCTGACATGGGCGTTTCATTTTTTACTCCTCCAATGACTGAAGATGTAGAAATTACAGGTCCTTTGAGTGCAACCTTATGGGTTTCAAGCTCGTCTGAAGATATGGATCTCTTTTTGACGATTCGTCACTTTGATGAAAATGGTAAAGAACTATTAGAAACTGGCCAACAAGGATCTCCTGTGCCGGTTGCAAAAGGCTGGTTACGCGTGTCGCACCGCGAACTTGACGTTGAGAAATCTTTACCATATCGTCCTTATCACCGTCATCAAAGGCGTTTACGTTTAACTCCAGGTGAAATCGTACAGGTACAAGTGGAAATTTGGCCAACCTCAATGGTCTTTGCTAAAGGCCATCAATTACGTCTTGATGTTCAGCCAAGAGACGGTATTGGTAGTAGTGGCTATTTACACTATCACGCGGATTACAACACTGGTACCAATACGATTCACACTGGTGGAAAGTACGAGTCATTCTTATTTTTACCAATCGTTCCGAAAATTTAATCAAGAGGTTTTTCATTTTTCTAAGAAAGTGAGTAAAGCATGAAGCGTTTATTGATGTTAGCACTGGGTCTTTTCGTTCATTTGTCGTTTGCGCAAGATGCTATTACGAACTTTCCGAATAAGCCTATCCGTCTGGTTGTTACAACAGCAGCAGGCGGCGGCTCGGATGCCATTGCTAGACCACTTGAGCAAAAGTTTTCTGAATTTTTAGGTCAGCCCGTAATTATCGATAACAAACCAGGAGCCTCTGGCATGATTGCGATGGATTACGTGGCTAAAGCTGCAGCAGATGGCTATACGATTGTTTTCGCTACGACGGGAACCATTGCTACTAATTTTGCGTTGAACCCTAAAATTCCGTACGATCCGTTAAAAGATTTTGCTCCCATTACAAGAGTAGCAGATACCTACTTGGCTTTTTTAATCAATCCGAAATTAGGCGTCAATACCCTTGAAGAGTTTGTAGCCTTAGCTAAAAGTAGAGAGAAAACAAAACCTTTAACCTTTGCCAGTTACGGCGTGGGTAGTTTTGCGCAACTCGTTACAGAATGGTTCAGTACGATTGCGAATATTAAAATGATTCACGTACCATACAAAGGCAGTGCCCCAGCGATGACTGATTTGATAGGTGGTCAGGTAGATTGCTTCATTGATACTTTGCCATCTTCGATGCCTTTTATTAAATCTAAACAAGTCAAGGCGATTGCTGTTGGTTTAGAAAAAAGAGGGGATGGTGTTTTGGCTGATATTCCGACCTTTGCTGAGGCTGGATATCCAGAATTCAAACCCGTAGCTTGGTGGAGTTTGTTAGCTCCTGCTGCTACGCCAAAACCTATTGTGGCAAAGTTGCAGCAAGCCGCCGCTAAAGCATTGCAATCACAAGAGGTCAAGGATCGGTTTGCGCTAGCACTAGCTACCCCCATTGGTAATAGTTCTGAGGATTTCGGAAAGTTTATGAAAAGCGAAGTTGATACCTATGTCAGAGTTGTCAAACAAGCCAATATTAAACTGGATTAGCCAGCGCTTAGAGAATCGATCTCATGAATCTACCGTCATTATCTCAATCGAGGACCATTTCTAAATGGTTTAATCCCAAGCATCATCAAGCTCGGTTGAGTAATTATCTTGGACTATTGATGGCGCTCGGTGTCATGGGTATTTGGCATAGTGCGCTAGCACAATCAAATCAGTCTTTGAACTATCCGAATCGGCCTGTGAAAATTATTGTGCCTTTTACAGCAGGAGGACCTACTGATGTACAAGCTAGATGGGCTGCAGAACAATTAAGTAATGCTTTAGGACAAGCCTTCATCGTTGAAAATATAGCTGGGGCAGGGGGTGTGACGGGTACTGATAAGGTCGCGAAGAGCCCTGCCGACGGCTATACCTTACTGGCAGGTAATCCCGGACCCTTGACTGTGGCTCCTGGCATTAAAGCGCAAATGCCATATCAGACCATGACAGACTTCGTACCTATCATGTTGATTGCTAGAACTGGCAGTTGCCTGACAGTACATCCTTCAATACCAGCAAAAAATGTTAAAGAATTTATTGCCTATGTTAAGGCTAATCCGGGTAAGGTCAATTATGGCTCGCCTGGTGTTGGGACGATTGGGCATTTGGGTATGGAGCGCTTTAATTATCAAGCTGGAATCACCATGAATCATATTCCTTATAAAGGAACTTCACAGTATTTGAATGATTTAATTGCTGGACATATACAAATTGCGATTACCCAATTAGCAGGATGTTCTACCTATGTAAAGCAAGGTAAGTTAGTTGCCATTGGCGCTACTGCTGAGAAACGTTCTATCTTGATGCCTGAATTACCCTTAGTGGCAGAGCAAGGTATGCCCAATTATTCAAGCTATAACTGGAACGGTATTCTTGCTCCAAAAGGAACACCTGTCGCAATTACCCAAAAAATTTATGAAGTTTTATCTCAAAAGATGGCTTTAAAAGAAAACCAAGAGTTATTTACAGGTCAAGGCCATGAGCCTGGAAATATAACTCCGGAGGGTTTTAGAAACTTCTTACAACAAGATTTAAACAGAAATACTGAACTTGCAAAAGTTGCCAATATTCACGAATGAACTCTTTAATTTAAAAGGAATTGAACATGCCAGAAAAAAAAGATCCTCCTTATTTTATGTATTTTCCTGGTAATTATCGCTGGTCAGCGGCCTTTATTAATATGCTCAGTGCTGCTCCCTACGGTGGATCAGAAATCGGTGAGTTGCATAAAATCGGTACTAAACTGAAAGGCAAGTCCGCTGACGATGATGAAGCTTGGTTCACAGCTGTTACGGAAGTAGCGGATGGCGTGAGAGCTTATGCTGAGCAATTTGCTAGTAAAAATTATCATGTTTCAGCAGCACATGCTTATCAACGTGCTGCTAATTATTACCATATGGCAGAGCGCTTTAGAACGCCGAAGGATGAGCTAGCTTTAGATATTTTTCAGCGCGGGATTGATTGCTTTAGAGAGTTTATTAAGCATACCGACTACCGGATTGAAATTGTTGAAGTTCCCTATGAAGATGGTAGCTTACCGGGTTATTTTGTACATGCACAAAATAGTACTTCTGAGAAAAATCCTTGTATTGTTTATTTTGACGGTCTAGACGTCACCAAGGAAATTCAGTTTATGCGCGGTGTGCCGGATTTAGTTAAACGCGGTTTCTCCGTGTTAATTATGGACGGCCCTGGAACGGGTGAAGCGATTCGGTTTAGACAAAAATATTTACGCTACGACTACGAAGTCGCTGGTAGTGCTTGTATCGATTATTTAGAAACTCGGTCAGATGTGAACGTAGACAAAATTGGAATCGTAGCGATTAGTCTAGGTGGTTATTACGCCCCAAGGTGTGCTGCGAAAGACACGCGCTACAAGGCTTGTATTGCTTGGGGTGCACAGTGGGATTACTACCAAACTTGGAAAGGACGAATTGATGCGCAGTTTAAAACCTCCTTATCCGTACCAGGCCATCACATTAACTGGATTTTAGGCGTCGAGACTTTAGAGCAATCTTTGGAAGTCTTAAAACCCTTTACTTTAGATGGTGTTATGCAAGAAATGACTTGTCCATTTTTGCTAGTGCACGGTGCTGAGGATGAACAAATCCCCCTTTCTGATGCTCAAAAACAGTTTGATGCTTGTGGCTCGAAAGATAAAACTTTCCGAGTTTATACCGCAGAAGAGGGTGGGTCTCAACATTGCCAAAGAGACTACTTAACACTGGTGGTTGCAGATATGTGGAATTGGTTTGAAGAAAAACTAATCAGAAATTAATTAATATTTTCGCTATCCATGAGATTCACTCAATCACATGGATAGTACAACAATTGGAGGAATTAAAAACTATGGCCAATCATCCTTTTTTAGTACCAAAGTTGCTCATTGTAGC
>CANFME010000100.1 GCA_947448305.1 Burkholderiaceae bacterium | reverse complement strand
CACCTTTCCGGACTGAATATATTGTAGAGCTGCGGCCAAACCTGGAAACATCGTTTGTGTTTGATTACCCAATAAGTCATTAATCGCTGGGGCAATTCCTCGATAAGGAATATGCAGCAGATTAAGACCGGTTTCTTGTTTGAATAGTTCCATCGTCATATGGGTTAATGATCCCTGACCAGCGGTGCCATAAGAAAGCTTACCCCCATTTTTTCGAGCGTAGTCGATAAAATCTTTCATGTTTGTAACTGGCACCTGACTATTTACAATCAGGACATTCGGTGTTGCGCCAATCATCCCAATTGGCGTAAAGTCTTTAATTGGATCATAAGGAACCTTACGCGTTGCCGGGTTGGTGCCGTGAGTAGCCACATATCCTTGCATTAAAGTATATCCATCTGGAGCCGCGCGCATAGTGGCTTGCGTGGCAATGACCCCACCCCCGCCACTTTGATTTTCAACCACAAAGGTTTGGCCGAGAAAACGTCCCCATCGCTCTGTGACCACACGGGCAATCATATCGTTACCACCCCCAGCAGCAACCGGGACAATATATCGAATCGGTCTAGTGGGATAAGATTGAGCTCCTACCAAAAGTGGTAAGGAGAGGGCAGCTGTGGCACCAATAAAATCACGTCTATTCATATGAAAACTTAATGCCTCATTTAAATTAATCGACTTTTACATCGGCAGATTTGACCAGCTTTACCCAAAACTTTTCGTCTTCGGTGAGAAACTTAGAAAAATCTGCAGGTGATGCTGATAAGGAAACATCGGTTCCTTCTCTTGCGAGAGCAGCTTTCACATTGGGTTGACGCAAAGCACTTTGCGTAGCCTCAAATATTTTTTGAATAATGGGCGCAGGTGTTCCATTCGGTACAAAAAGTCCATACCAAAATTCGATTTCATAATCGGGTAATCCTGCTTCTTTCATACCTGGTAAATTCGGTGCTAATTGGGAACGCTCCTTACTCGAAATACCCAATGCACGTAAGCGACCACTTTGAACCATTGGCAAGACAGATGGGGGAGTACCAAAAGTTAACTGTGTATCTCCTGCAACCACCGATTGAATCGCTAACGATCCTCCCCTAAATGGAATATGCGTCATTTTGATATCTGCAATTTGGCTAAAAAGAGCTCCCGCTAAATGGGGTGCAGAACCGTTTCCAGAAGTGGCATAGTTCAAACTTCCTGGATCTTGTTTTGCTTTAGCAATCAAGTCTTTGACTGAAAAAATCCCAGTATTAGGATTGACTGCAATAACGACTGGTGAACTGGTCACCTTACTAATCGGTTGAAGGTCACTGGGCCGATAACTTAACTTTGGATTCAAGGCAGGGTTAACAGAAATACTACTTGGACTGGCAATTAAGATCGTATATCCATCTGGATTAGATTTTGCGACGCTTTCGGCTGCAATACTCGAGCCTGCTCCAGGTTTATTTTCAATAATAATATTTTGTCCCAAGGCCAAACCAAGAGGCACGCTAATGTTGCGAGCAACATAGTCTGCAGCCCCTCCTGGCGTAAACCCGACTATCAGTCGAATCGGCTTGTTAGGATAAGTTTGGGCTTGAGTTACTCCACAAAAGCTAATTAACAGAAAAAAGGTAAGTCGGGTATAAATCGAAAGTTGAAATATTCTCATCTGTTGTTCCAATTACTTTATTAAGGAGGGTTCAATTTGACAGCTAAATATTATTCCAATCCAGCCAATACAATTTTCCCTAAGTGCTGATTGGAGTCCATCAGTGCTTTGGCACCAAGCAACTCGTTGAATGGGAATACTTTGCCGATTAAAGGTAGTGCTTGGCCTTTTGCGAACAGCGGTAAGATTTCTCGTCTAAAGGCAGGCAAGGACTCAGCCCTTTGCTCAGGATTTCTCAGTTTATTAGAAACCCCAAATAGTTTTAATCGCTTCGTATGTAAAAGCTGAATATCAATTTCTGCTTTAAGGACGTTGTCAACATAACCCACTGTCGCTAAACGTCCTTCAAAAGCCATCGAGCGAAGAGACTCAGCAAATACCGAACCACCCACCGTATTGATCACTAAATCCACACCCTTACCTTCAGTAACTTGCATCACTTCATCATAAAAATTAGGTGCGCGAGTACAAATGCCTAGGTCAAGGCCAATGTTTTTAAGAATATCTAATTTCTCTTGAGAGCCCGAGGTACCAATCACTTTAGCGCCCAGTGTTTTTGCCATAGCCAGTGCAGTGACTCCTACCCCAGAAGTTACCCCAGGAATGAAGACCCACTCCCCTGCCTTGAGCTCTCCTTGAACAACTAACATATCAAACACGACTAACGCCGTTAAGGGAATCGCTGCCGCTTGATTCCAATCCATTGAATCTGGCATTTTCATTGCTTCACGTTCGGTAATTAAAGCGAACTCTGCAAAAGCCCCTGAGCACCTTCCCATTACGCGATCACCGGGTTGAAAGTTTTCAACACCACTGCCACAACTAACAACTTCTCCAGCAGCTTCCATACCAATGGGTTTAGCAGCGCCTGCTTTGTGTAAGCCATGACCTAAAATAAACTCGCCACGATTAAGACCTGCTGCGCGGACACGAACCAACAATTGCCCCGCACCCGGAACTAATTGATCAATTTCACGCAGTTCAATCTGCGCACTTTCACCATCACTCTGCATCCAATACGATTTCATCACCAGCCTTATTAATTGTAAGTATTTATAGAAATTTGTAAAAGTCGAATTACTTTTATTGAAGCCATTAAAAAAACGAACTGAAAGGTATTATCTCAACCATTCAGTTCGCCAATCATCATAGCCTCAGATTTAAGCTCTAGTAACTGACTGCTCCTTTAATGCTAATTTAACAGACTCTGGAGTAAATGGAATAGTTCTCAGGCGAACACCAGTTGCATCAAACACTGCATTGGCAATTGCGGCTGGAATCGTTGTTGGAGTCTGTTCACCAGCTCCCCATGACGGCGTACCCGGTTGATCAATCAATACCGTATGCACTTTAGGCACTTCATTAAAGCGCACAATTGGATAAGAAGCCCAGTCAACACTTTCGATATCACTACCGGTCCATTTCACTTCTTCCATTAGTACGCGGCTGACTGTTTGTATCGCTCCACCTTCGATTTGGTTTTGAACACCATCGGGGTTGATCATTTGTCCGCAATCATGGGCGACGTGTAAGTTTTTTACTAAAATCTTCCCTGTTTCACGATTGAGCTCAATATCCGCCACTGTTGCTACATAAGTAATTGAGTTGTTATAGCGAACATAAGCAATGCCACGACCCTTTGCAATCTTTGAGTTTGCATTCGTTTTATAGGCAGGCTCCCTACTTTGCCAATTAGCTGACTTCATCGCTGCACGAATTACTGCAATGGCTCTCGGATCAGTTAAGTTTTTAATACGAAACTCGGCTGGATCCGAGTTACTACCGATTGCTAATTCATCCATAAAAGATTCATTACCAAAACTATTTTCTATCCTTCCTGGACTTCTTAGATGAGATGATCTTAGGAAAGTTTGTGCAATATGCTTGGTATTAACTGTAATATTAGGGACCACATAAGGTGCTGCGGAATTCTGGAATAAGAATCCTACCCAATTACCTGGTCTTGGCACACCAGTATCGGTTGCAGCAAGTAATGGGAAATCAAGAGGTTTCATAAACGCAATATGATTTAAGGCGATATAAAAATCACTCTTCCAACCAGTAATATTTCCCTTAGCATCGAGACTAGCTTCAAAATCCATCGTGCGTGGTGGACTTTTTGGTGCTAGCGCAGTTTCATCATGTCGCATCCATTGCAGTCTTACTGGCTTGCCAATGGCAATTGCTGCAAGAGCAGCATCAGCCGTCGCATCTTCATGACCATTGCGTCCATAGCAACCTGAACCATCTAAGTAAACAAGACGAATTGATTCTTTCGGCAGGCCAGTAATGACAGACAACTCATGCTGCATTGAGTGCGTAGCTTGCGAGGCGCTCCAAACCGTTAATTTACCGTCTTTGTAATCAGCAACCGCGCAGGAAGGACCGATGGAAGCATGGGTTTGTACTGCGAAGTTATAGCTAGCCTTAATGTTTTTTGCACCGGAATTTAATACAGAATCCACATTTCCGACTTTTTGCGTGACATCTTCCTTCGCAATCGGCATTTCTCGCCATTCTTTAAAAATCGTTGCTTTTTTAGGTAGGTCAGGACCCTTTTGCCAAGAAACCTTAATATCCCTAGCTGCTTTCACAGCGCCCCACTCTGTTGTGGATATTACGACTAAAAAATCACCTTTACGAACAGTCTGTACGTAACCCTTAATCTTTTTTAGCCCAGAATCATCAAAACTAGTTAATTTTGCACCAATCGAATTAGGACGAACTACGCGGGCGTGTAACATGCCTGGCAATTTAAAGTCATGCATGTATACATACTCACCTGTTACCTTTTCGGGTATATCTACACGCTGAATCGATTTGCCAATCACACGGTAATCATTAGGATTTTTTAAGACTACTTTAGGATTTACCTCTAATTTAAAGCCGTCTCCAATTAAGCTACCGTAGCTTAATTTTTGTGCGGGATTACTAATGGGGAAAATCATCCCATCTCTCACCAACAATTCCGAAGCTGGAATTTGCAATTTTTGAGAGGCCCTATCTAAAAGCGCTTGCCTAGCATTAGCAGCAGCTTGGCGCAGTTCAGTACCTCCTTGAGAAATGGATAAGGCGCCGCCTGTAATCCACTGATCAGGTGTAGTTGCAGTATCTCCCATCACCATTTCAATGGCATTAAATGGAACATATAATTCATCAGCTGCAATTTGTGCCAACGCAGTTTTGACACCAGTACCTAAATCCACTTTGCCAGAAAAGATAGTAATCTTGCCACTTTGATCAATACTTAACCATGAATCAAGTACCTCTCTTTTGACTACTTTAGGATCTCTTAAACCTTGGCTAGTGCTTGCATTAGCTAAGCTTCCTAAAGAAAAACTAACCATTAATACACCAGCTCCGCTGGTTTTTAAAAACTCTCGACGTGTAAATGTGTTCATTTTAATAACCTATCTCTGAGAATTAAGTTAGTGAATTGCTTAAGTAGCGTCTGACAGCAGCAACAATGCGTTGATGTGTGCCACACCGACATAAATTACCGGATAAGGCATCGGAAATTTGTTGATCGCTTGGATTTTTGTTTTTAGCTAAAAAAGCAGAAGCTGTCATGATCATGCCGTTAATACAATAACCGCATTGTGCAGCTTGCTCATCGATAAAGGCTTGCTGTAATTTTCCTGGCTTTGCACTACTGCCAAGACCTTCAAGGGTAGTAATCTTTTTGCCACTAACGCTGGTAGCTGGAGTGATACATGAGCGCACAGCTTGTCCATCAACATGAACGGTACATGCGCCACATTGACCTAGGCCACAACCAAATTTAGGGCCCTTCATATTTAAATCATCACGCAGTGCGTATAACAATGGCGTATCGTCATCAATGTTAATGGACTTATTTTTTCCATTCACAAGCAATCTGGTTTGGGTCATGAAGTTAAATTCCTTTTATGAAATTTGAGTAATTGAATAATAAAAAAACCTAATTAAATTAATTAGATAAAGTAGATTCCACTTTTTTTATTTTTAACATTAAAAGTATATTGATATCAGGGGATTCTATAACTAGGTATTACCCTAAAAAATGGTTCGAATCAAAGATAATCGCCATTGGATTCAGTAATAGTCAATTTCGAAATGAATATCGTTACAATGAAAATTTATGCAGACTAACAGAGCCAACCATCTTTTTTAGACAGAGTTCGCCATGAAAAATTGCCTCGGAGAATAGTTATTTTGAAAAATTTAAAGATTACTTTACCCACCCTCTTTTCAATAAGGCACCTTAAAGCATTTTTTAAATTCTATTTTTTGCTTATGCTAGGACTTCTTTGTGGTTGGTCATCTGCGCAAAACATTACTCAAGAAACTTGGCCCAACCGTCCGATTCGAATTATTACCACCGACCCTGGTGGTGCAGCTGACATTGCAGCACGTTTAATAGCTCCATCCTTGTCAAAAAGTTTTGGACAACCCGTCTATATCGATAATCGCTCAGGTAGTGGTTCCATTACTGCAATTGAAACCGTTGTTAATTCTAAGCCTGATGGACATACCCTATTACTTTACGGTAGTCCAGTTTGGTTGATGCAGCTCATGAAAAGTAAGTTATCCTGGGATCCCATTCGAGATTTAGCTCCGGTATCTCTCGTTATTACCCAACCCAATGTTTTGGCAGTACACCCCTCTTTACCGGTCAAGAGTGTTCAAGAGTTAATTACACTAGCCAAACAAAAACCTGGTGAACTCAATTACAGCTCAGGTTCAGTCGGTGCTTCTAACCATTTGGCTGCTGAATTATTTAATTCGATGGCTAAAGTGAAAATTGAAAGGGTTCCTTACAAAGGGGGAGGCGCAGCTTTGTTGGGAGTCCTGACCAATCAAACACAATTAATTTTTGGTACTACGGCTTCAGTAAAACCGCAAATTGAAACGGGTAAGCTGCGGGCAATTGCGGTGACGACTAAACAGCCAAGCATGTTATTACCAGGTGTCCCAACTATTTCCTCCTCAGGATTACCGGATTATGAGGCCTTAACTTTATATGCATTATTTGCACCGGCCAAAACTCCAAAACGAATCGTTGACCTTATCAATCAAGAAGTGGTTGATGCTCTTAATAAACCAGAAGTGAGACAAAGTCTAATTAAGAGTGGAAACGAAGCCACTCCATCAACTCCAGAAGGTCTTGCAAAAATTATTGACGATGATATTTTGCGCTGGGGAAAAATTATTCGAGAAGCTAACATTACAGTAGATTAAATCATGGAAAAAATACATATTAAGTTTGGTGGATACCAAAATCAAGGCTCTATCCATAATCAGGCAGCAACGTACTTTTTAGAAACCTTACAAGAAAAATTAGGGAGCCAAATAACTACTGAGTTGATTGGCAACGTCTTAAATTTAGGTAAAAAGTCGGGTGATTTACCGGAGATGGTAAGGGACGGGGAATTGACCTGTTGCTATATATCAACTGTTCGCTTTACTGAATGGATCCCAGAAATCAATATTTTAGATTTACCATTTTTAATTAAAGATCGTGTTCAAATACAAGCCGCTTTCAGGGGTGCTTTTGGCACACATTTAAAACATCAATTTTCGGTCAATACCCCATTTAAATTATTAGGAGTTTGGGATAATGGTTTCAGGCATATTACTAATAAGCGTCACCCTATCCGAACACCAAAGGATTGCGAAGGATTGAGTATTCGAACGCAAATAAGTGAGGTGCATGTCGAGTCACTCAAAGCGATTGGGTTTAATCCAATTCCCGTTGATGTGAAAGTGTTTGTAGATGAAATTGAAGGTCCTCGTTTTGACGCCCAAGATAACCCTTTAACAAATAGTTTTAATTTTGGCGTACACAAGTTTCATCGCTTTTTTACCCTTACGGGGCATTTTTTTGGTGGTACTGCCTTGATTTGTAATTCGGCAATTTTTGATACCTGGCCAAAAGAAATCCAACAAATCTTTACTGAAACAGCTGAACAGGCTACCGAGTACCAATGGAAATTAGCTCATGAAGAAGATGATCTCATTTTAAAAAAATTAAGCCTTGAAGAGAATGAAATTATTCATTTAACCGACGCTGAACGAAACTTATTTAAAGTGGCAGTGAAGCCAGTATTTGAAAAATACGAAAAAATTATTCCAGCCAATATTTTTCAAATGTTTCAAGATCAAAAAAACGGAATTTAAAAATGAAATTAGGTATCGTAGGACTTGGATGGTGGGGACAAAAATTAGTTCATTCTATTTACGGTAAAAATGAACACATTACTTTTACGCATGCAGTAACGAAGGAGCCTCAAGGTGTTGAAAAATTTGCACTAGATCATCAATTAAAGATTTCTACAGAGATGAGCGATTTACTGCAAGACCCTGATATCGAGGCTGTCTTATTAGCCACTCCCCATTCATTACATGTCGAACAAATTATTGCTTGTGCAAAAGCTGGAAAGCCTGTTTTTTGTGAAAAGCCTTTAGCCATGAATGTGGATGGCGCTAAACGGGCAATCGATGCCTGTGTGCAGGCGAATGTGGTTCTCGCTCTAGGAACTAATAAACGGTTTTGGCCTTGTATGAGAGAGCTCAACAAAATCATTGATTCTGGCGTAATTGGTAAATTACTGCATATAGAAGGGCACTACAGTAATGAAAATACAGGTAGGCATTTTTCGCAGTGGCGCACACATAGCTACGAAGCTCCTGCAGCCGGTTTAACTGGTGCTGGCCTTCATGTAATTGATGCCTTAGTTCATTTTGCTGGACCAGTTAAAAATGTTCAGGCACAAGTATTATCTACTCGCCCTCAACCTAATCCACTTGATACCGTTACAGCGATGTTTGAATTTGAGTCCGGAATAAGTGGCACGATGGCAACCATTCGTTCTACGCCCTTTTATTGGAGAATCCATGTTTTTGGTGAGCAGGGCTCTGCTGAGGCATTATCAGAAAATGAACTCGTAGTAAGATTAAAGGGGCAAGCCCCCCTTAAAACCACTTATGACAATGTAGACACGCTACTCCTAGAAATTGAAGAGTTTGTGGCTGCGGTTGAAGGAACAAAATCCTTCCATGTCAGTTATTCAGAAATGCTTGCTACTGTCGATGCGTTTGAGCGTATCGTTAAGTGTGTGGAAAAAAAATCAATGAAAGATTAGCGTCATAATATAATTAAGCAAGATGACTAAATGAAGATCATCAATAAATTACAAATATAAACTGGAGATTAAATGGCAAACGATCGCTATTGCACAAAATTTTTTCGTTTCTTGGGCTTATATGTTGTTCTTAACGCCCTTTTAATGATTTCTATTACAAAGGTTTACGCCGCTTATCCTGAAAAAACAATTTCTTTGGTATCACCTTTTCAGCCAGGAGGTGCAAGTGATGTTTTGGCAAGAGTAATTGTCAAGCCACTTTCAGACGCACTTGGTCAGACGGTGATTATTGAAAACAAACCTGGAGCCGGGGGTAATATTGGTATTAATTATGTAGGTAGATCAAAGCCTGATGGCTATACCTTACTGATTACAACCAGCGTGTTAGTCATCAATCCTAGTCTATACAAAAAT
>CANFME010000099.1 GCA_947448305.1 Burkholderiaceae bacterium | reverse complement strand
TCACTTGCCCTCAAAATTGAACACTACCTTGCACATGGCTTATTTTTTATGCTGATCTTTGGGCTCGGCTACTGGATTTGGCCGCTCGAGAATAAAGGTACTTCTGAATTTGCCACTTACATGGCAGCCTTACTTACAGGCACGGTTCTATTCAATCTTTGGAAAAAGAATTGGACGAACCGGATGTACGAACAAAGTGAGAAATAATCAGTTCTTGCTTTAGTACTTCTTGATTTAGTAATTTTTTTAAGCAAACAAGAACTGATTAGGTGAAGGGTAGAGTTACTCTACTTTAGCGCCGGAACTTACTACTACACCAGCCCATTTTTTGACTTCGCTTTGCAAGAAAGTACCGAATTGTGCTGAAGTGTTTTTAGTTGACTCCATCCCTTGGAGCACAAACTTTTCCTTCGCTTCTGGTGTTTCCATCGCACGATTAATAGCAGCGTTCATCTGATCGACTAGCGCAGGTGGTGTGCCAACTGGAACAAAGAAGCCGACCCAAGTGTAGTCATCAAAATCTTTGTAACCAAATTCACCAACAGTCGGGACATCTGGCAACAACACAGAGCGCTTAGCGCTCGTTACAGCAATCGCACGAACATTACCGGCCTTAATTTGCTGAACAGCTGGAGGCATAGAAGTAGAAGAGATTTGGGTATGACCCGCTACTGCCGCACCCACTGCTTGGGCTGGCTGATAAGGTACGTGAGTAATATCAACGTGCGCTGCAGTTTTAAGACGCTCCATCGATAAATGGGTAGTAGTTCCAATTCCAGAGGAAGCGTAGCTTAACGGTTCTTTTTTAGCAAGTTCAATCAATTCTTTTAAATCTTTGGCTGGCACTTTTGGATTGACCGTAATAATATTTGGTGTACGTGGACCTAGTGCCAATGGAGCAAAATCTTTAATTGCATCGTAACCAGCATTGGTATACAAAGAAGGATTCACCGCATAGGCGACGCTGTGTACTAGTATGGAGTAACCGTCTGTAGGTGCTCTTTTTACAAACTGGGTCGCGATATTACCGCCAGCTCCAGGTTTGTTTTCGACTACAAAATTACCACCAGTGGTTTTAGCAAGTTCTTGGCCAACAATCCTGGCAATAACGTCAGTAAATGCGCCGGGGGCAAAGGCCACATAAATAGTAACGTTTTTAGCTTTTGGCCAATCTGTTTGAGCAGATACAGTTTGGCTAAATAAGCCACACAGAAGTCCTAAGATGAGAACTGATTTAGTTTTAACGATTTTCTGAAATGGGTTATGCATTTCTGATCTCCAAAGTTGTATTTGAAGAGTTTAATACATGTGTGATGATTATTTGGAATTTTTCTCGCGATATGAAGGCAAAGTTGAAAGCAAGGTTCTTTCAATTCAAATCATACCGAGGAGCAAGTTACAACTTTCAGAAAAACCTAGCTCCTTAATATAATTTAATATTGGAGTTTTTAATGACTTTCGTCCACTTGTCATTTTCCGACTTGATATAAGCAGCAAAATCTTTGCTATTTAAATACGAAGTCTCAATTCCTTGTGCTTTAAATTGTTGTTGTACTTCAGGAGACTGAATGGCTTGTGCAATGGCCTTGTTTAAATTGGCATCAATCGACTCTGGCAATCCGTTCGGACTCATTAAACCAAACCACACCGTAGATTCAAAGCCGGTAAGTCCTAGTTCATTTAAGGTTGGAATTTCACTGGCAATAGAGCTTCTTTTAAGTCCTGTAGACGCAATAGCCTTTAATTTTCCTGTATTGACATGTTGCATCACGGTCGAGGCGGGGACAAACATGACTGAGGTTCTGCCTGCTAACAAATCTGCCATGGCAGCATTACTACCTTGATACGGGACATGAATCATTTTCACATCAGCCATCATCGAAAACAACATCGCCGCCATATGTAAAGCTGTTCCGTTCCCAGCACTAGCATAGGCTATTTCATTGGGCTTTGACTTTAATAACTGAATTAACTCACTCAGTGTATTCACATTCAGTGACGGGTGAACCACCAAAATATTAGGGACGCTGCCGATCATACTAACTGCCGTTAAATCTTTGGATAAATCCGTTTCTGAAGCGCCCTTTGCTACCGTATTAATCACATTGGCAACCGTACTTAAATACAAGGTATAACCATCGGGCGGCAGCATAGAAACCGCTTTAGCAGCGACGCCAGAACTACCGCCAGGTTTGTTTTCAACGATGACTGATTGACCTATCACCTGCCCCAATTTATCGCCAGTGACCCTGGCCGCCACATCCGATGAGCTGCCTGGCGCAAAACCCACAACAATTTTGATGGGTTTGTTGGGGTAAACGGATTGAGCCTGTGATTGGGCTGTCAATAGCTGAGAACCCATCAGCCCAAGAGATAAAAATAGTGGGCAGAGCCATTGGGCTGATTTAAGTTGTGAGAGTTTCATTTTGCTAAAAAGACAGCTGGAGTTTGACTAAAGAAGGCTAGCAGTACGTCGTAAACCAATAAATAATTGGTTTGCTGAAAACTAGCATGGGCAACACCTGGCATCACCGCAAAATGCTTATCGGTATTTGGCAAGCGTCTAAAAAACTCAATCAAATCGTCGATGCCTGCGATACCATCGTATTCACCACGCATCATAATGGTAGGAACAGTTACTTTTAATGGATCAACCATTGGTAACTTAGTACACATATCAACATAAGTACCAGTCGGCACAGAATCATCGAGTTCTAAAGAGGCGGTGGCAAACGCATCAATCATCTTTTGATCTGCAGTACCCGGGTGATCCCGATCAAAGACACTTTGAATCACTTCCCGGTTAAAAGGTCGACGGTTCACCCCTACTAAATTCGGCAACATTTTTCTTCGCTCAACTAGGGTTGGACTACCCTCCCCAGTCCAGACAAAAGCATCTAAGGCAAGACGTGAGACACGCTCTGGATACCACTGCGTAAACAATGCCGACTTCAGGGCACCGGAAGAAATGCCGTATAACAACACTTGATTAATAGAATCTTGCTTCAGAATATAGTCTGTCGCTGTCACAATATCCTGCGCGCCATTTTCAACCCCAAAGTTAATATCACGGCTTTTATCGGACCTCCCGTAGCCTTCATTATCTAAGCACCAAGTGTCATAGCCTTTCGATGCAAAAAAATCCATTACCGATGACCAGGGTCTGCCATCGACATGTAAATCAAAGGTAGGTTGCGAGCACCAGGAGGAGCCATGAATAAATAGAATCGTGCCTTGGTAATTCGTATTTGCAAAGCGTTTTTTATTCCAAAGAAAAAGTTTTACCCCCTCTTTAAAAGCCCAGTGCTTTTGGCCTTCTACGCCTGCCTGTATTGCGGACATCTTGTCTCCCTTGTTCTATTTTTATTGATTATGTTTACTACTGTTTACTGCATTGGTAAATTACTCACTTCAGTCGCTATTTTCCCCCAGCGCACAACCTCAGATGAAATGAAATCCGATGCTTGCTTTGGTGTGCCGCCGAGCATCACAAAGTCATTTTGTTCTAACTTTTCGATCACGTCGGGAGATTTAAGCGCTTGATTTAAAGCTAAGTTTAATTTTTGAATAATAGCTGGCGGTGTTTTGGCTGGTGCAAAAAAGCCTTGCCAAATATCATCCTTCATTTCGGGTAATCCCAGTTCCATGACGGTAGGCGCATCAGGAAAATTAGGTACGCGGGCTTCACTAGTAACTAATAAGACTTGTAACTTTCCTTGCTTTACAAACTGTGCAACCCCAACCGGAGCGCCACAGTAAATAGGTACTTCACCACCAACCAGTCCAGTGATTGCTGGGGAGATTCCCTTATACGGAATATGGGGAATATTTAATTTCCAGAGACCATTAAAAATCCGCTCACAGGCAACATGGGGTTGTGTGCCAGCACCAGCGGAGGCAAATGATAACTTTTGCTTAGTTGCAATTTCTTTGAGTTGATTAAAATTTTTAACACCCAGTGCTTGATTCACCACAATGACCATTGGCTGGGTAGCACCAATCAGAATTGGCGCAAAATCTTTTTCAGGACTATAAGTAGCTGTTGCGGCATTTAACGCAGGATTCACCACAATCGCGGATGATCCCGCTAAGATAGTGTAACCATCGGGGGCAGAACTCGCCACAAACTGCGTACCAATTTGCGCACCAGCTCCTGGTTTATTTTCGACTAAAACTGATTGATTCAGAATCGCGCCTAGCTTTTGCGATAACACCCGAGCGGCAGTATCCCCAGCCCCGCCAGCGGCAAAAGGCACAACAATCCGAATCGGTTTGTTAGGGTAAGTCGTATTGGGTTGGGCGAAGGAATTACTTGAAAATAAAAAAACTGTACATAAAAATCCATTTAAAAATTTGCTCATTTTGCAATCTTTCAATGTCAATCTTCGTTATAAAAATTTTATTTAGCCGCTTATTTATCAGCTTTGTCTCGAGAATTAGTCTAATCGAAATTTATCCATAAAATTCTCTTACTAGGGTATATCCCAATAAATTGGATACTGTTTTTTCTTGTACATGGCATGATAATAGGAAAAATTTTAAATATAAAAAAGGAGACGTTTCATGAGTAAAACCATCTTGACCTGCGCCATTACTGGAAGTTTGACTAGACCAGATATGACACCTTACCTACCGATTACGCCAGCCCAAATTGCGGAGTCAGCCTTACGAGCTGCAGATGCTGGTGCGGCGGTTGTCCATCTGCACGTGCGTAATCCTGAAACAGGCACACCGTCCATGGAACTGGATCACTATGCTGAAGTACTAAATTTAATTAAGGCACGCAATCGTGAGATCGTGATTAATTTAACCACTGGTGTTGGTGCTCGCTTTATTCCTTCAGCAGATGATCCAAAAGTTTTTGCTCCAGGAACGAGCTTATGCCACCCATTAAGAAGGGTTGAACATATTACGGCTTTAAAACCAGATATTTGTTCCTTAGATTTGAACACCATGAATACGGTCAATGAAATTGCTGTGAACACGCCTGCTTCCGTGCGCGTGATGGCAAAAGTGATTCGTGATGCAGGAGTGATGCCTGAATTAGAGATCTTTGACACAGGTGATTTAAACCTAGCAAAAGACTTAATGAAAGAAGGCACACTTGAAGGTCCTGGTCTCTTCACCTTTGTGTTGGGTGTGAAATACGCCCTCAATTCAGATCCACAAACACTCATGTATATGCGTAATCAATTACCGCATGGTGCGAAATGGGCTTCCTTTGGTATTAGTCGCGCTGCCTTCCCTACCGTTGCCCAATCTTTTCTCTTAGGTGGCGGTGTACGTGTTGGACTTGAAGATAATATCTATATGTCCAAAGGCGTTTTATGCGAAAGTAATGCGCAGCAAGTAGAGCGCGCTAAACGCATTGTGGAAGATTTAGGTGGTGAATTAGCTTCTTCCAATGATGCGAGAGAAATACTCAAACTTAAACCCCAAAATTAAAAAAACAAATTTAATACTAGTTACTAAAGGGTATTAACTCAGAATTCACTTTTGAGTCAATACCCTTATTTCTTTGTAGAAAAATGGTTAGTTACTCTTTTACTTGGTAAACCACCTTACCACCAACGACCGTCGTAACCGGCTTTAACCAACGGATGTCGTCTTCTGGCACAGTGAAATAGTCTTTATCTAATATCAAGAAATCTGCCAACATATTGGGGGCAATCGTACCTTTTTTGTTTTCTTCCCAAGTAAACCAAGCGCTGCCTTGGGTATACATTTTTAGAGCTTCTTCCCTCGTTAATTTTTCAGTCGGTCTAACCACGTCACCGCGCCAATTTTTTCCAGAGATTAACCAATGCATCGAAATGAATGGTCGATAAGAAGAAGACGTTGTTCCGTCGGTACCGCCGCCTAAGGGAAGACCACTTTGATAAACGGTTTTGACAGGTGGAATATCATTGGCGCGAGCCCCCCAATTGGTCTGCATCAAATCACTACCGAGCGATTGGCGATTTTGCATTTGTACGCCCATCCCCAATTTTTTCATTCTAGTCATAATGCTTGGGGTGATTTGTTCGGCATGTAAAAAGGTAATGCGCAAATCACTGATTGGTGTAGTTTGATGTACTTTTTCTAATGAATCCAACATGGCATTCATAGTGGTTTCTAAAGTCGCGTGAAATTGAAAGTTAATTTTATTTTCAGCTCCCAGGGCAACAATCTTGGCGAGTTCGTCTTTCGCCTCGTTATTAATCGGGAATTGCTTTGGCATGTAGCCGTCACCCACACTATTCAAAACGCCCTCTCCCAAACCATTAAATAACAGCATGTCATCACTTGAGCTACTTGAAGTGGATTTGATCCATTTTTTTGCATCATCATGATTGATAGTCGGAAAATGCAAACCAACCCGTAGACTCATCTTCTTGCGTCGCCAAGCTTCAAACAAGACTTGATAATCTCCTTCATCGACCCCGATGCCAAAAGTCTCCCCGACGCTGGTAAGCCCCGCCTGATTAAAATCCTGCATCACTAATTGCAGGCCTGCCACTTTTTCTTCAAAACTGGGTGTTGGAAATGCTTTTAATGCTAATACTTGACCGTTGAATCCTTTAATTAATCCATTAAAGTTTCCTGTAACATCTTTGCCAATACTCACACCACCAGGTAATACAGATTGGGCAGTAATTTTACTTTGTTGGATAGCGACGGTATTCATTTGCCCCATATCTCTTAGGGCTTGAATATAGACAGGATGATTAGGAGCCACTCGGTCTAATTCCTCGAGAGTAGGCATGCGACGTTCTTTAATTTGACTAGGATGCCAACCGCCGAGTGTGAGAATCCAAGTCCCCTTAGGTGTCTTTTGAGCGCGCTCACCAATGAGTTGTAAGATTTCAGGGATAGAAGTTGCTTCATCAAGTCGAACCTCATACTTCCAGTACATCCCTGCTCTAACCATATGAATATGGGCATCGTTTAAACCTGGAATGAGTGTTTTACCATTTGCATCGATGACCTTTGTGTCTGGTTGGATCAGTGTTTGGATTTCAGTATTACTACCGACCTTGATGAATTTTCCAGATTTGACTGCTACCGCCTGTGCTTGCCTGTTACTCGAATCTAAAGTAATCACTTTGGCATTAATAACGACTAAATCGGCACCCGAGTTTTGTGTATCTTGAATCAGGCTTGTACAAGAAACGAAAGGGAGACAAAGGAATAAAAAAGCAATTTTAGTAAACTTAGTAATTTTAGGCATGAATATCTTCTTAATCATGAATAGTGAACATTCACATTAACTGACTTTGTATCTTTTTTAAATTAGCAATTACCATAGCACGCGCTATTCTCTAAACGTACTGAACCAGTAACAATTTGAGTTAATATAAACAGTATTAATTATAAAAATGATGGAGACAAATTCATGAAACTTATTTCATGGCTATTACTGCTATGCATCAGCATTTTTTCTTCTGCCACTTTTGCTCAAGGCTATCCAAATAAACCGATTAAATTAATTGTGCCCTTTGCCCCAGGTGGTCCGATTGATCAAACTGCTCGAATTGTTTCTCAAAAAATGAGTGACATGTGGGGACAGACTGTCATCGTTGAAAACAAAACGGGAGCGAACGGCGTCATTTCTGCAGAATACGCGATGAGTCTGCCAGCCGATGGTTACTCGCTGCTTTTCTCAGTGATTCATCACACGGTCTTACCGAGTCTCAAAAACAATCTCAGCTACAACATCGAAAAAGATTTTCTACCAGTGACCTCGGTCGCTGTCTATCCCATCATCCTGGTAGTGAACAATAACTTTCCAGCTAAGAACATTCCTGAGCTGATTAAATATGCTAAAGACAATCCAGGCAAACTGACATTTGGCCACTCAGGTTATGGAGGTGGCACTTATCTAGCAGGTGAGCTCTTTAAAATGCAAGCTAAAGTTGATATCCGCGACATCCCTTATAAAGGGAGTGCGCCAGCAATGGCAGATTTACTGGGCGCACACGTCGATATGATGTTTAGCGACGCTCCTACCTCGATGCAGCACATTCTGGCGAATAAATTAAAACCCCTGGCGATTTCTAGTTCAGGTAGATTGGCTCAGTTACCCAATTTACCGAATTTCACAGAAGTGGGTTTGCCCAATTACAACGCTTACTCTTGGGGTGGTATTTCTGTCAAAGCAGCTACGCCCAATGAGATTGTCCAAAAATTAAATACGGATATCGTGAAGATTTTGAATGATCCGCAGGTCAAAGAACAATTTGCCAAAATTGGGGCTGAACCACAACCTAGTTCAACGCAACAATATGGTGCCTTTATCCATGCAGAGATTGCCAAATGGGCGGACATGGTCAAACTAGGACAAATAAAAATAGATTAAGGATTGGTTTTGAAAAATCGTATCGGTATTATTGGCGCAGGAATTGGTGGGATGACTCTGGCTGCTTTACTACAAAAAAGAGGCTTTGAAGTTTCTGTGTTTGAACAAGCTAGCAAATTTGCTAGAGTAGGTGCGGGTATTCAGCAAAGTGCGAATGCCGTCAAAGTGTTGCGTGATATTGGCCTAGAGGATCACTTTCGTAAAACCGCTTTTTGCCCCCAAACTTGGAGTAACCGTGAATGGGATACGGGGGAGATGAAGCATGAACTTACTCTCGGCTCTGCGTATGAAGAAAAGTACGGTGCACCTTATTTTTTATTACATCGTGGCGATTTACATGAGGCGATTACATCGAAGGTCGATCCCAATTCGATTCATTTACAAAAGAAACTCAAGCAATACACCAATCACGGTGATTCAGTAAAGTTAGATTTCGAAGATGGAAGCACTCACGAAGTTGATGCATTAATTGGAGCGGACGGTATCCACTCCAGAATTCGTGAACAAATGTTAGGGGCTGATCAACCTCGCTTCACTGGCAGAGTAGCCTATCGCACGACTTTTCCGGCATCGCTCATGAATGGCTACACCATCGATGATTGCACCAAATGGTGGGGAATCGATCGTCATATTGTCATCTATTACGTCACACCTCAAAAAGATGAGATCTACTTTGTAACGAGTGTGCCCGAACCGCAGTGGAATAATGAGTCATGGTCTGCTAAAGGCGATCTTGGTGAACTGCGCAGTGCGTTTAGTGGTTTTCATGAACAAGTCCAGCGCGTCTTAGCCGCCTGTCCTGATGTGCATAAGTGGTCTTTATGTGAACGTGATCCTCTCCCTACTTGGTGTGATCAACGCGTTGTGTTAATGGGAGATGCTTGTCACCCGATGGTGCC
>CANFME010000098.1 GCA_947448305.1 Burkholderiaceae bacterium | reverse complement strand
TGTACTTAAAGACGTACCAACGATGGAGGAGATTGGTTTTAAAGGGTTTGATGCCATGCAGTGGTATGGATCTGTAGGTCCTGCTGGCATGCCAGCAGATATTGTTGAGCGACTGAATGAAACTCAAGTGGCAACTTTGAAGTTGCCTGAGATGCGAGAAAAATTAGCAATCGAGGCGGTTGAACCAATGCCAATGAGTGCTGCACAATTTGGACAATTTATTAAAAATGAAATAAGTCGGTGGACTGCTTTAGCAAAAGCTAAAAATATTCAATTAGAAGAGTGAGCAATGGAAAAAATATTAAAAGTAGGTGTTTTAGAAGGTGATGATATTGGTCACGAGATTGTTCCTGCAGCAGTAGAGGTTGCTAAGGCAGCCGCAGATCTTCATGGTGTAAAGATCAATTGGGTACCATTACCGATCGGTCGCCGAGCGCTTGATACGCACGGTAATACGCTTCCACCAGAAACTTTAGAAACCTTACATACTTTAGACGGATGGATTTTAGGACCGATTGGTCATCGTGCGTACCCCAAGCAAGCCAATGCAATTAATCCCCATCCGATATTACGTAAACAATTTAATTTATTTGCAAACGTCAGACCTACTAGATCTTATCCTGATATTGGTTGCATCAGAGATGATATCGATTTAGTCATTGTTCGTGAAAACAATGAAGGATTTCAGCCGGATCGCAATATGTTGATGGGAAATTCAGAGTTTCGCCCCAATGACGAAGTAACGCTATCGATGCGCGTTATTACAAGGACTGGTAGTCGACTGGTTGCAAAAGCTGCTTTTGAATTAGCGCGTCAAAGAAAAAAACATTTAACTTATGTCCATAAAGATACTGTTTTTAAATTAGGTTGTGGCATGTTTGTGGAAGAGTGTAAAAAGTTAGCTTTAGAGTATCCCGATGTTCGTGTGGATGATGTAATTGTGGACACCTTTGCAATGCGACTGATTCGCGACCCACAAAATTTTGATGTGGTGGTCACCACCAATATGTTTGGTGATATCTTATCTGACGAAGCGGCTGGCCTTGTTGGCGGTCTTGGAATGGCTCCAGGTTTATGTATTGGCAATGGCAATATTGCGATGGCGCAAGCTACTCATGGCTCTGCGCCTGATATAGCGGGTAAAGGCATTGCCAATCCGTATTCAATGATCGAGTCTACCCGTATGCTGTTTGATTGGTTGGGATATAGTCACGGGATTCCGCAAGCGGTAGCAATGGCAAAATCGATGTCAGCTGCCACCACATTGGCGCTATCAAATCCACAGTCGCGAACTTCTGACATTAATGGTAAAGGTAATTTAGATTCAATGCTCAAAGCAATTTTAGGAGCTTTGAAATTAAAAAATAAGAATGATCAATAAGATCATTCTTCTAAAGTATTTTTGATGGCCAACAAAAAAATCAACTTACATTGTTAATTGTCTATTTAATAAAGTAATCATCCACCTAATAATTTAAAGTACCAAGCCCTAATCAACGAACTAAGTTGCGGAGCTTGGTATTTTTAAATCATAAAAACTAGTCGACTAAGCAGCAATTTTCTCTGCAGGTACTTCTACAGGTGAACGAATGAGGAAATCAAAGGCTGATAAAGATGCCTTAGCGCCTTCACCCATCGCAATGATAATTTGCTTGAATGGAATCGTAGTACAGTCCCCCGCAGCAAATACACCAGGAAGAGATGTCTCTCCTTTTGGATCAATCACGATTTCGCCACGAGAAGACAATTCAACCGTACCTTTGAGCCAATCAGTATTTGGTAAAAGACCAATTTGCACGAAGATGCCTTCAAGCTCAATCACTTTTTCTTCTTTAGTTGCACGGTCTTCATAACGCAAACCATTTACTTTTTGGCCATCACCCAATACTTCTTTACTTAGTGCATTCGTAATCACAGTGACGTTATTCAAGCTAAAGAGTTTTTTCTGTAAGACAGCATCAGCACGCAATTTTGTATCAAATTCAATCAATGTGACATGACTCACTACGCCTGCTAAATCGATCGCAGCTTCAACCCCAGAGTTACCGCCACCAATGACAGAAACACGTTTGCCTTTGAATAAAGGACCATCACAGTGTGGGCAATATGCGACGCCTTTGTTTCTATATTCCTGTTCGCCAGGCACATTCATTTCTCTCCAGCGGGCACCAGTACTGATGATGACAGATTTTGATTTCAAGACTGCGCCATTTGCAATCGTTACTTCAAAGCCGCTATTCGTTTTATTCAGGGCAGTAGCGCGTTGTAAATTCATGACATCTACTTCATACTCCTTAACGTGTTGTTCTAGTGCTTGGACTAACTTAGGCCCTTCGGTTTCTTTTACTGAAATAAAGTTTTCAATACCTAAGGTATCCATCACCTGCCCACCAAAACGCTCAGCTAATATTCCTGTACGAATTCCTTTACGGGCTGCATAGATTGATGCTGAGGCACCTGCAGGACCACCACCAATCACGAGCACATCATACTGTTCTTTCGCGTTTAATTTAAGAGCATCTTTCTCAGGGCTACTTGTGTCGAGTTTCGCAATGATTTCTTCAACACTCATCCGACCTTGACCGAAGTTTTCTCCGTTAAGCATGACTGTCGGAACTGCCATGATCTGGTGTTCGTTAACCAAGTCTTGGTAAATTGCTCCATCAATCATGACGTGTTCGATATCTGGATTCAAGGCCGCCATAAGGTTGAGCGCTTGAACTACATCAGGGCAGTTATGGCAAGAGAGGGAAATAAATGTCTCAAAGCGTAACTTGCCACTCATATTACGAATACGATCAATGATTTCAGCTTCTACCTTTGGTGGGTAACCACTGGCTTGTAAGATTGCCAAGATAAATGAAGTCATTTCATGGCCCATTGGCAAACCAGCAAAGGTAATACGTGCTTCATCTCCAATCTTACCTACGGTAAAACTTGGCACCTTCTTTGCAGAACCGTTAGTATTGACAGTAATTTTTTCAGACTGCTCAGCAACTTCGTTAAGTAGCGTCAACATTTCAGATGAGACGGATGAGTCATCCAAGGTGGCTGTTAAAACGATAGGTTGAACGATTCTTTCAAAATATCCTTTTAACTGAGCTTTAATATTGTTATCTAACATGATGTTTCCTTTATTTAAAATAAATGAATACGAGTGAATTGAGTTAATTCCTTAAGTGAGTCCATTGGGCAGAATGGGTTTCTCTCCAATAGACTCTCCGAAGAGAGTCTTTACTTCATCTAATTAATTAGATTTTTCCTACTAAGTCTAAAGATGGAGTTAAAGTCTGTGCGCCTTCTTTCCATTTAGCTGGACATACTTCACCTGGGTGAGCAGCAGTGTACTGAGCAGCTTGTAATTTACGTAATGTTTCAGAAACGTCACGTGCGATTTCATTTGAATGAATTTCAGCTGTTTTAATCATGCCTTCTGGATTGATGATGAATGTGCCGCGAAGTGCTAAACCTTCTTCTTCAATATGAACACCGAAAGCACGTGTTAATGCATGAGTTGGATCGCCAACGAGTGGGAATTGTGCTTTGCCAACTGCTGGTGAAGTCTCGTGCCATACTTTGTGTGAGAACTGTGTATCAGTAGTAATGATGTAAACTTCAGTACCTGCTTTTTGGAAAGCAGCATAGCTATTAGCAGCATCTTCAATTTCAGTTGGGCAGTTAAATGTGAAAGCTGCAGGCATGAAAATGAATACTGACCATTTTCCTTTGAGTGATTCTTCAGTTACTGTAATGAACTTACCATTGTGAAAAGCTTGGTTTTTGAATGGTGCTACTTGTGTATTAATGAGTGACATAGTATTTCCTTTGTTAAAAAAATGAATTTTGGTTACGACAGATGCTATTGTGAAGTATTGTCGAATAGTTGTAAATTGAATAAAATTGATCTAGTTAATCGATTTTATTGATAAAGAGGAAATCTATGGCTGCATTACCAACTATCAAGCAGTTACGCTATTTACAGGCTTTAAATAAAACCCTTAGTTTTACTGAGGCAGCTGCACTCTGTTTTGTTGGACAGTCCACCTTAAGCGCCGGTTTAAAAGAACTTGAAGCTACTTTAGGGGTACAGTTAGTCGAAAGAGATAAGCAGACTGTCTCGATTACCCCAATCGGTCAAGAAGTCATTGATAGGGCAGAGCGTCTGCTGGCGCAAGCTGATGATTTAGTTGATTTTGTGGATAGTTATGCCGGTTCCATGGTTGGTGTTATTAAACTCGGTGTCATCCCAACCATAGCCCCTTTCATATTACCTACTCTGATGCCGAAGATGAGGGAACAATACCCTGATTTACAAATTGCCTTAAGAGAGGACCTGTCAGGTAATTTGATTAATAAATTAGACCGACATGAACTTGATTTTGCTTTAATTGCTCTACCTTATGATACTGAGGGTTTTTTAGTTAAAGAATTATTTGATGATGAGTTTTGGTTAATTGCTAAAGAAGGTGACCCCATCTTTAAAAAGAAAGATTTACATTTAAGTCATCAGATGAGTGATCGAATTTTATTACTCGAAGATGGTCACTGTATTCGGGAACATACCTTAAAGGCTTGTCGACGCAGTGAACTCGTAAGTCATAATGGCATTGAAGCGACTAGTCTACTGACATTAGTTCAAATGGTGGAGTCAGGCCTAGGAATTGCCTTATTACCAGAAATGGCGGTACAGTCAGGATTGTTAAGTAATACACAGTTAATTGCTAGACCACTAGCTGTCCCTACGCCGAAGCGAAAAATTGCTTTAATTGCCCGACCCTCTACAGCACGGATTGAAGAATTTAATGCTATGGTTAAAGTTATTAAAAATTTCAAGTTTTAGTTTAAAAAGAGATCAATATGTCTTTACCAATCGCTCCACTATTATTCATTTCTCATGGTGCACCCACCTTTGCCTTGGAACCAGGAGTGCTCGGGCAAGAATTAAACAATATTGGGAAGAGTCTTACTAATATCAAAGTAATTTTGATTGTTTCCCCTCATTGGCAGACAGACGTCATGGAAGTAATGACTACCCAAATGCCTGAAACAATCCATGATTTTTATGGATTTCCAAAACCGCTATATGAATTAAAGTATCCAGCACTTGGAAGCCCCTCTATCGCATTGCACACAATCGATGTTTTAAGAAAAGCTGGCTTACAAGTCCAAGAAAATAATACCCGTGGCTTAGATCATGGTGCCTGGACGCCACTCATGCACCTATTGCCTGAGGCAAATCTGCCGGTATTTCAAGTATCTCTGCCACATTCTTTTGATCCACAGAGTTCTTATCATTTGGGACAAGCTATCGCTAGTCTGCGCTCAGAAGGTGTTTTGATTATTTGTTCCGGAAGTATGACCCATAATTTAAGCGACTTAAGACTGGGCGCACAAGGCGATTTACCTTATGTGAAGGGGTTTTCCGATTGGGTTAAGGAGGCTATTGTTGATAATAAACTTGATCAGCTTTTAAATTATCGACAATTAGCTCCAAATGCTGTGAGAGCACATCCAACGGAAGAACATTTCTTACCCTTGTTTATTGCCTTGGGTGCCAGATTAGCAAATGATCAAATTGAAATAATAGATGGCGGAATTAGTTACGGAATCCTAGCAATGGATGCTCTTCTATGGAGCAATAAAAATCTCTAAAATAATGCAATCAATGATTAAAAAAATAACTCCGGTGCTCTACCGGTTCAGTATGTTTTTGACCTATTCTTTTTTAGATGATCCAGCGATGTTAGCTTTTGCCTTTACCTAAAATTGAAGAAACATGAGAGTGACTGCCAGTAACATAGCCAAGGTAGCAAGCCAACCCAGAAAACTGATATGCCACGGTAAGGATAGCACTCCCATTACTTTTTTGTTAGCAGACAAAATCATGATGACTAACATTAATGGCACTGCAATAATGCCATTAGTGATAGCACTCCATACCAAAGCTTTCATCGGACTAATTGATAAATACTGTAGAAAGATGGCAGCTCCGACACATAAGAAAATAGTTAGATAAAAGCCTGGAGCTTCACGCCAAGTTTTTTCTAAGCCCCAAGACCAGCCCATTAGTTCTGATAAAGCATAGGACGCAGAGCCTGCTAAAACGGGTATGCCTATTAGTCCAACCCCGAGCATACCGATTGCAAAGAGTTCAAAAGCAAAGTCCCCAGCCAAGGGGCGAAGGGCCATGGCGGCTTGAGCTGCAGTTTGAATATCGTGTACACCAGCAGCAAACAAGGTGGCCCCAGTCGCTAGTACAATAAAGTAAGCTGAAACATTGGAGTACAACATGCCAGACCAAGTGTCCCAAGATATGCGCTTGAGCTCTGACTCCGCCGTACTTGTATCGGATACAAGTGGCTGTCCACCTGACCGTTTCATATCTTCTACCTCTTGGGATGCTTGCCAAAAAAACAAGTAGGGACTGATGGTCGTACCAAAAATCCCAACTATCATTGCCGCAGCACCTGCATTCCATTCGAAGTCGGGGAAAATAGTCTTTCTTAAGGCCTCAGACCAATCAATGTGAACGATAAAAAGAATTAACGCATAAGAAATTAACGATAAAGTAAGCCACTTTAGGTACATCACATATCGGTGATAAGGAATGAATACCTGTAAGAAAATCGTCAAAAATGCGAAGGCAGCTGCCATGATATGTCGATTGAAACCTAAGACAAGTTCTGCCACCTCGCCCATCGCCGCCACATCTGCGGCGATATTTAATGTGTTAGCAATCACTAAGAGACCAACGACCAGCCACAAAATAACAGGTGGAAAATGGGTTTTAATGTTCGCCGCAAGTCCTTTTCCAGTGACTCTACCAAGTCTTGCACAAACCATCTGTATACCTACCATTAAAGGAAAGGTAAGAGGGATTGTCCACAGCATGTTAAAGCCAAATTGTGCCCCTGCTTGAGAATAGGTAACAATTCCGCTAGGATCGTCGTCAGCAACTCCTGTTACAAGACCAGGACCCAATTTTGCTAAAGGATGTTCTTTGATTCGAAGAATTAAAGCTTTAAATCGACTTTGCATATTGAGCTTTTTGACTCTCGTAGTTTAGGATCCGAAATTTAAAATTATTATTAAAAAGATTAAAAGTACTCTTTCATTATGTACCTTATTAAAAAAATAATATGATTACGAAATCTTGCTTTACCAAGTCAAATTTAATAAGTTACTCGTTTGTTAAAATAAGGTGTAAATTGAAAGATAGGGCCTTTTTGTATTGACTAGGCATCCTAAATAAGAATATCTTTGAGGATTTGCAAATGATTTCAAACCAACTGAATGAACCGAATTCAAATACAGACCTAAGGGATCCGGTCTGCGGGATGCAAACTAGCGATCAGTCAAAGTATCACACCGAATATGAAGGAAAACCTTACTTTTTTTGCAGTGCGGGATGTTGTGCGAAATTTATCAAATCCCCGCTTTCTTATCTCAACACAACCCATACTGAATCGTCAGAAGGCTTAAGAGATATTGTTTGTGGCATGAAAACCAGCGAGCAATCAAAGCATCATACGATGTTTGAAGGTAAGCCTTACTATTTTTGTAGTGCAGGATGTTGCACAAAATTTATCAAATCGCCCTCCACCTATCTTCACCCAGAAACCCAAAAAGAGATTCCAGTAGTTGCTGGTTCAATTTATACCTGCCCCATGCATCCAGAGATCATCCAAGATCACCAAGGGAGTTGTCCAAAATGCGGCATGGCCTTAGAAGCAATGATTCCTGATTTAGACGAGGAAGAAAGTCCCGAGTTAATTAATTTTCTTCATCGATTTTGGTACACACTCCCTTTTACCCTAATTGTGTTTGTATTAGCCATGTTTGGTCACCAGTTGCATTTATTAGAAATGAGCCAGCAGTCTTGGGTAGAGTTTCTGTTAGCAACGCCTGTAGTTTTATGGGCGGGTTTACCATTTTTTGTACAGGGTTGGAATTCAATCATCAACCGCAGTCCTAATATGTGGACCTTGATTAGCGCTGGAACGGGTACCGCTTACGTTTATAGTGCAGTAGCAACGATTGCCCCAGAAATTTTTCCACAGTCTTTTATTTCGATGGGACGCGTTTCAGTCTATTTTGAAGCATCGGTAGTGATTATTTCTTTGACTCTTTTAGGGCAAATTTTAGAGCTCAAAGCACGCTCTAAAACTTCTGCAGCGATTAAATCATTGTTGGGATTGGCACCTAAACAAGCAAGAATCATTCATTCAGATGGCGTTGAGGAAGATATTGATTTAAATGATGTCACCGTAGGGGATGTTCTTCGGATTCGTCCAGGAGAAAAAGTTCCGGTCGACGGTGTCGTGGTTAGTGGATCGAGCTCAGTGGATGAATCCATGTTAACGGGTGAGCCAATGCCAGTGACGAAAAGTACTGGAGATTCATTAATTGGTGCGACGATGAACACGAGTGGTGCTTTAATCATGCGTGCTGAAAAAGTAGGCTCAGCTACAGTACTTTCTCAAGTGATACAAATGGTTGCGCTTGCCCAGCGTTCTAAGGCACCGATGCAAAGAATGGCAGACCAGGTCTCTTCTTATTTTGTTGTCTCTGTGGTCACAATAGCAGTTCTCACTTTTTTCATTTGGGGATTCTTTGGACCGAACCCTAGCTGGGTATTTGGACTCATTAACGCAGTATCTGTCATGATCATCGCCTGTCCTTGTGCTCTAGGTTTAGCCACTCCCATGTCAATTATGGTGGCAACGGGTAAGGCAGCCACTCAAGGGATATTATTTCGGGACGCTCAGGCGATTGAAAACCTCAAGAAAGTAGATACCCTCATTGTGGATAAGACGGGTACCTTAACTGAGGGTCATCCCACTTTTGTTGAAGCAATTGGTATCAATAATCTCAGTAGTTTGGAGGTCTTAAAAATTGCGGCGAGTATAGATCAAGCTAGCGAACATCCTCTCGCTGCAGCCATAGTGGGTGCAGCAAAAAAACAAAACTTAGTTTTTGATAAAGTTGAAAATTTTCAATCAAAAACTGGCATTGGTGTGCAAGGACAAATTGATCATCAAATGGTTAGCCTCGGTAATACCGAATTCATGAAGCAATTAGGAATCTCGATTGAAGCACTTCAGTCTAAGGCAGAGTCCTATCGAGAAAATGGTGCAAGTTCGATTTATCTTGCAATTGATCAAGAATTAAAGGGATTGCTAGTAGTAACGGATGCGATTAAAGCGAGCACACCAGAAGCATTAAGAGTACTAAAAGCTGCTGGTTTAAAAATTGTTATGGCGACGGGAGACGGCT
>CANFME010000097.1 GCA_947448305.1 Burkholderiaceae bacterium | reverse complement strand
GTAATTGGAGGTCATAATGAATTGCACATTATTCTTAAATAATGCATCCAATAAACGATAAAGAATCATCGCATCGGCAATATCACTGACGTGAAACTCATCAAAGCAGATAAGATTGTATTTTTGACCTATTTTTTTCCCTAAAATCTCGAGCGGGTCTGCATGACCTCTTAAGTCTTGCAGTTCACGATGCACTTCCCGCATAAACTCGTGGAAATGCAGACGTGTTTTTTTCTGAATTTGGATGGCATCATAAAAGGAGTCCATGATAAAGGACTTACCTCGCCCGACTCCTCCCCAAAAATAAACGCCCTTGGGTGGATGACTATTTTGACTTCTTAGCTTGGCAAAAAAACCTGAACTCTTGGGTGGAAAAGATTCCCACGCATCTTGCGCTAATTGCAAACGAGCAATTGCAGCCTCTTGGGCTGCATCGCTCGAATATCCTTTTTTTTCTAAAGACTGGTGATATAAATCAGTAACGCGCATTAATACAACTTTTAGAAATTCAAGGCACGATTATCCGTCGCTGCCAAAGCTGCTTCACGCATCACTTCTGAAAGACTTGGATGAGGATGACAAACTCTAGCGATATCTTCCGCGGCCGCCTTAAATTCCATCGCAACAACAGCTTCAGCAATTAAATCAGAAGCAGCTGAGGCAATAATATGAACCCCTAAAATTTCATCCGTCGTCGCATCGGCTAAGATTTTTACAAAACCGTCACTAGCACCCATACCAAGGGCACGTCCATTCGCAGCAAATGGGAATTGACCTGGCTTATAGGCACGACCTTCGGCTTTCAATTGTTGTTCTGTTTTACCAACCCAAGCAATTTCTGGCGAAGTATAGATGACCCATGGGATGCAGTTGTAATCAATATGTGGTTTTTGTCCTGCCATGACTTCAGCGACTAACACACCTTCGTCTTCAGCTTTGTGCGCGAGCATTGGGCCACGAATCACATCACCAATCGCATACACACCAGCTGCGGCAGTCGCACAGGTATGATCATCAACAGGAATAAAACCACGCTCATCCGTTTTTAAACCAATGGCTTCTAAATTTAAATTCTCAGTATTCGGTACTCTTCCTACTGAAACAATTAAGCGATCGACCACGAGGGACTGTGCTTTGCCTTGATCATCAGCATAGCTAATTTTGACATTATTTTTGCCAGCAACCACGCTCTCAATTTTCACGCCTAAATTAAATTTGAGACCTTGCTTCGTAAAAAGTTTTTTGGCTTCATTGGCAACACCTGTGTCACAAGCTCCTAAGAAACTTGGCATAGCTTCCAAAATTGTCACATCAGAGCCGAGTCGTCTCCAAACAGAACCGAGTTCTAGACCAATCACACCGGCACCAATCACACCTAAATTTTTAGGCACTGCATCAAACTGTAAACCACCTTCGTTGTCGCAAATTAATTTGTTATCAACAGTAATGCCTGGTAAGTGGCGGGCTTTTGAACCAGTAGCAATAATGACCTGCTTGGCACTCACTAGACCTGCGTCTTTGCCAGTAATTTCTACTTGATAACGATCACCCTCTTTCGCTTTAAAAGAGGCATAACCTTTGAGTAAGGTGATCTTATTTTTTTTAAACAAATAAGCAACTCCACCGGTCATTTTGGTAACGATATCGTTTTTGCGTCCAACCATCTTTGTGACATCAAGACTGAGTTCTTTCACAGAGATACCGTGCGAGCCTAAGTGGTGACCAACATTTTCATACTCTTCAGACGATGCAAGTAAAGCCTTAGAAGGAATACAGCCAACGTTTAAGCAAGTACCGCCTAAGCGTGGTTCACCCTTAGGATCATCATATGCATTACCTTCGGCACAAGCTACTTTAAAACCTAATTGAGCTGCGCGGATAGCGGCAATATAACCACCAGGACCTGCCCCAATTACTAATACGTCAAATTCTTGACTCATATACAAACTTTCTTAACTGAGATTAAATTTCGAGTAAAAGGCGTGAAGGATCTTCTAACGCTTCTTTCATCGCAACTAAACCGAGTACCGCTTCACGACCATCAATAATGCGGTGATCATAAGACAATGCCAAGTAATTCATCGGACGGATCACAATTTGGCCATCTTCCACAACCGCACGATCTTTGGTTGCATGAATTCCCAAAATTGCTGACTGGGGTGGATTAATAATTGGTGTTGATAACATAGAACCGAAAATACCACCGTTTGAAATAGAGAAAGTACCACCCGTTAAATCTTCGAGCGTTAACTTACCATCGCGCGCTTTTGCACCGTATTCTGAGATCTTTTTCTCAATATCAGCAAGACTCATCTGATCACAATTACGCAAAATAGGGACAACGAGACCGCGAGGTGAACCTACCGCAATACCAATATCAAAATAGCCATGGTAAACAATGTCATTGCCATCAATAGATGCATTGAGGATCGGATATTTCTTTAAAGCATGCACAGCAGCTTTCACAAAGAAAGACATAAAACCTAACTTTGCTCCGTGCTCTTTTTCAAAAACATCTTTATATTTGTTACGCATACTGATGACCGGCGCCATATTGACTTCATTGAAGGTTGTCAAAATTGCGTTGGTTGACTGTGACTCGACGAGACGCTGAGCAATTCTTGCGCGCAAGCGACTCATTGGTACACGTTCTTCTGGACGATCACCCATTGGCACTTGCACCGCAGGAGCAGCTGCTGGTTTTTGCATTACTGGGGCTGCTTTTGCTGCAGGTGTAGAACTAGCACCTAGGGCGTCGCCTTTCGTGATACGACCATCTTTACCACTACCAGCCACTTGATCTGCAGCGATATTTTTCTCAGCAAGAATTTTTGCAGCAGAAGGCATCGCAATCGAACCTGATGACGCAGTAACTGCAGCTGGCGCAGCTGCTTGGGGTGCTGGTGCTGCAGCAGATGGTGCAGATGCAGGAACAGCTTTTGCATCGCTATCAATCTTGGCAATGACTTGATCAGATACGACTAAACCACCACTTTCAATCAAAATTTCTGATAAGACACCGGCTGATGGTGCTGGGACTTCTACGACCACTTTATCGGTTTCAATTTCAATCAAAATTTCATCTTGAGCAACCATGTCGCCTGGTTTTTTCTTCCACTGTAATAAAGTTGCTTCGGCAACTGACTCAGACAACTGAGGAACTTTTACTTCAAACGTAGCCATGCTGTTAATCCTTATTTATAGTATTAATTTATATTATTTAGTTAGGTTGACGCCTTTGAGTTTGGCGAATGCCGTATCAACCAAAGACTTTTGTTGTTCCTGATGAAGGTGTGAATATCCACAAGCAGGGGAAGCTGACGCTGGACGTCCTGCATATCCAAGCTTTTGACCTTCGCTCATATTTTCAAAAATATTATGTTGAATAAAGAACCATGCACCCTGATTCTGTGGCTCATCCTGACACCAAACTAATTCAGTTAAATTTGGATACTTTTTCATTTCAGCTGCAAAGGCTTTATGTGGGAATGGATATAACTGTTCCACACGAATAATGGCCACATCTTTAGACTTCTTAGATTCGCGCGCTTTTACTAAATCGTAATACACCTTACCTGAACAAATAATCATGCGACTGACATTCGAAGCATCAACTTCTTTATTTTTTTCTGGTAAGACAGTATGAAATTCACCTTTAGTAAATTCAGTGATTTCAGATGTTGCATCTTTATTTCGCAAAAGAGACTTCGGCGTCATGATGATGAGAGGCTTACGGAAAGGACGAATCATTTGACGACGTAACAAATGGAAGATTTGTGAAGCCGTAGTAGGCTGCACAACCTGCATATTCATATCAGCACACAACTGCATGAAACGCTCTAATCTAGCTGATGAATGCTCAGGGCCTTGACCTTCATAACCGTGTGGCAACATCATTACTAAACCATTTACTCGTCCCCACTTTACTTCACCGGAAGCGATAAACTGGTCAATAACTACCTGTGCACCATTGGCAAAATCACCAAATTGTGCTTCCCAAATAGTAAGAGTATTAGGCTCTGCAGAAGAATAACCATATTCAAAACCTAACACAGCCTCCTCTGACAAAATCGAATCAATCACAGTAAAGTTAGCTTGTCCTTCGACAACGTGTTGCAATGGAATGTAAGTACCGGTATCCCATTTTTCACGATCTTGATCATGAATCACAGAATGGCGGTGCGTAAATGTTCCGCGGCCGCTATCTTCACCAGACAAACGAATTGGATAACCGCTAGCGACCAAGGAAGCGAAAGCCATGTGCTCACCCATTCCCCAATCAACGCCGATTTCACCACGACCCATCGCGCCGCGATTGCGTAAAACGGTCTCGACTAATGGATGCGCCTTAAAGCCATCAGGTAAAGTCGTAATTTTTTCCGCAATGCGCTTCCACTCCGTCAGTGGAATTGCTGTTTCTGCGTTATCGGTCCATTTACGATTTAAAAATGGTGCCCAATCCACTGCATATTTACCTTTAAAGTTGGTTAAAACTGGGTCAGATGTTCTTTGACCTGCCTCTAACTCTGCACGGTATTTTTTAACCATGTCATCGCCACCACCAGCTGAAATGACGCCTTGCGCTTCTAACTTATCAGCGTAAAGTTTTCTAGTGCCGGGATGGGCTGCAATTTTTTTATACATCAATGGTTGCGTCATTGATGGTGTGTCTTGTTCGTTGTGACCTAACTTGCGGAAACAAATTAAATCGATCATGACATCTTTTCTGAATTTGGTACGGTATTCAACTGCTAATTGAGTAGCAAGAACTACGGCTTCAGGATCATCACCATTCACGTGCAAAATAGGTGACTCAATCGTCTTCATAATGTCAGTACAGTACAAAGTAGAACGTAAGTCACGTGGGTCAGAAGTAGTAAAACCAATTTGGTTGTTAATCACAATATGAATCGTGCCACCTGTGTGGTAGCCGCGAACTTCTGATAAAGCCAAGGTTTCTTGCACGACCCCTTGACCAGCAATCGCCGCGTCACCGTGGACTAAAATTGGCAGTACTTGGCTACCCGTTGTATCCCCACGACGATCCATCCTGGCTCTTACAGAACCTTCTACAACGGGATTAACGATCTCTAAATGAGATGGGTTAAAAGCTAAGGACAAATGAACGGGTCCGCCTGCAGTAGAAATATCGCTAGAGAAACCTTGGTGATATTTCACATCGCCTGAGGGTAAGTCCTCCGGTGCAGTATGATCAAATTCGGCAAATAAATCAGTTGGCATTTTGCCTAACGTATTAACTAATACATTTAAACGACCACGATGGGCCATACCAATCACAATCTCTTGCACGCCAGCGAGTCCAGCCGCATCCAAAATCTCATCCATCTGCACAATAAAACTCTCGCCACCCTCTAAAGAGAAACGCTTTTGGCCGACATATTTAGTATGTAAATAGCGCTCAAGACCTTCTGCTGCAGTGAGACGATCTAAAATATTTACTTTTTTCTTTGCTTCAAAATTTGGCTTAGAGCGAATAGACTCTAATTTTTCTTGCCACCATTTTTTAATATTTTGGTCAGTAATATACATATATTCTGAGCCAATCGAACCACAATATGTTTGACGTAAATTTTCGAGCAAATCTCGCAAAGTCATCTTGTCTTTGCCGAAAAAGGTATTGCTCGTATTAAATACGATATCCATGTCGGAGTCTGTAAACCCGTAAAAAGCTGGATCAAGTTCAGGAATATTAGGGCGTTCAGTACGCTTGAGAGGATCTAAGTCTGCCCAGCGGGTACCGACATTTCGGTAAGTAGCAATTAATTGTTGAACAGCAACGCGTTTACGACCCATTTCTGAATCTGCTGAATCGTCAACGGTTCTAATAGGACCTTGCTTTGCTCTTTCAGCAAAGGATGCAACGACAGGCGCATGAGCCACGTCTTTTGCATCGGATCCGTCAACTGCTGGCAAATGCTGCACAGAGTCAAAATAGGTGCGCCAATTATCTGCAACAGAATTAGGATCTAATAAATAAGCTTCGTAAAGCTCTTCTACGTATGGGGCATTGCCACCAAAAAGGTATGAATTACCTTGATAAGACTGCATCATCTTGCTCACCTTTTCCTCGGGTATTCCGAAATGAAGTGGGTTAATAACCATCTGCTATTCGGCTCCACCGACTCGCAGATTGCGATAAAAAAACTCAACCGCCTGAGTATTACAGATTTAGGATACTCTAAATTGATGAATAAACATTACGGTTGGGGTAAATTTTAAACTATTTATTAAAACATCGATTGATTTGCATTTTTAAAATGGTGCGAATAAGAAGAATTCGAGTACGTCATCTTTCCACCACGATGCTTTTTGCTACTTTGTAGGATAAATCTTACAAATCTTTCAGAATTATCTGATTTATTTAAATTTATCAAATAGTTATATTTAAATTTTCAACCAAAGATATTTAAAGATTAAAGATGAATCAATTATTAGATGAAAACCTCAATAAAAAATATATCAGCACCAAGCAATCCGCTATTTTATTAAACGTCTCGCTCGGCACAGTCCAAAAAATGGTCGAATCAGGGGAATTATTAGCCTGGAAAACCAGAGGAGGTCACAGAAGAATATTGGTGGCATCACTGCAAACATTATTAAATGATCGCCAGCGGTTATTTGAACATTTGTCCAAGAGTGAGAGCACTTTATTAAGTTTTCACCGAAACCTTGATGACCATGAAAATTTATCTTCCATATTATCTAGGTTTAAAAAACCACTTGAGATGAGAACAAGCTTTAATTATCTAGAGGGTTTGATGTTAGCCGTTGAATTGAAACCAAATGTGATATTTATTGATAGTCGACTACCAGCCTACGAGAAAATTATATTAATATTTTTCTTAAGTCAAAATACTCAGACCGTAAAAATCCCAGTATTAATTAACAAAAAATTCATGGAAATGTCCCAAGATTCGAAGGCATTAACTGTTGAAGGTAATGAGCTATTAATTCCTTTTCTATTAAAAAACCAAGAAATGATGCTCACACCAGACTGTATTTTTAACCATCCTAGACTTATCACTTACGAAGATGATTATTACGAATCACACCCAGATTTAAATTACACCTATTTTGAAGAACGTATGATTCCTATAAAACCGCAGCAAAACTAATATACCTATGAAGCAAAAAAATAAGGCCCATTACAAAGGGGCCTTATTTTGTTCTCAGTATTATTTAAATTTATCGTTTAAATGAGAAATAAGCTTCTATCTTTGCCAGCAATCCAAAGCGGCTCTTTTCCTCTTCCTGTCCAGGTCTGACCATTTTCAGGATTACGATATTTAGGAATTACTTTGCTTACAGAGGATCCACTTAACTTCGGTTTATTAGCCCGATTTGGAAAAACATCAGTAATATCTAAGTCATATTCTTCAATAATCGCTTTCGCTTTTTCAATCCCCTCTACTCTATGGCGGGATTTCTCTTCTGTAATTGCTTTTTCAATTTCTTCTTTTTGCTTAATTAATTCCTGAATTTTTGAAGACATAATAATCACGATCCTTTATTTAATTAATTTACTAGCCACCATTATATTATAAAGTAATGAATAATTTATTAAAAAATAATAAACTACGGCTTTTAAATAGTTATTAATTCATAATTAATTTCAACAATATGATTATTAATATTAATTATTAGTTAATATGATACTTTTATACTTATAATAACTTATGTCAAATTCATTAATCGGTTACTTAGCAGCTTTTTTAACCACAGTAGCGTTTGTTCCCCAGACCTATCGAGCTTTAAAATCGAAGGATTTGTCGAGTATCTCCTTGAATATGTACCTATTATTTACTCTAGGCGTCATATTTTGGATTTACTATGGATATGTCAATGAGAGTTGGCCGGTTGTAATAGCCAATGTAATCACTCTCATCCTATCCAGCATCATTTTGTATCTAAAAGTTAAAGATCACTATTTTTAGAGCCATTTAATCGGTGTAATGTCGATGGAGCGCTCTCCATCACTAAACATTACTTGGCCTTCTTGGATCGTTGCTTGCAGTTGCATGGTGCGTTTTGCCATGGACTCTAACTGAGCAGAAAGTGCATCTTCAATGTAAAAAATTTCTAGGTTACGTAACCTAGATAACTTGTTTTCAATATTTTTAAACCAAACATGCGATGCATGTTGGTACGCATACACAAATGCTTTTTCTGATTTATTACTTGCTTTGATAATTGCTCGATCGTCCGGTTGACCTACTTCAATCCACACTTGAAACTGATCTGTAAAGTCTTTGATGTAAACATCGGGTTCACCCGCGTCCGACAAACCAGGTCCAAATGCCATCACAGCGTCGCCGTTACACATGGCTTCAAGTTGATAGGCTTGCAAAGCAAAAGACAATAAACGAATCATCATCCGCTCATCTGTTTCACTAGGATGCTTGGCAATCGTTAAGGTGTGATCAGCATAATAGCCGTGATCAATATCGGCAATACCAATATTCACTTTATAAACCACTGATTTGATCGCCATTTACCAAAAATCCTTTTGCCTTAAGGGCTTGTATTTATTTGTTGTTATTCGAATAATTTGAAAGCCATTTTAGTCTTTATTCGTCCCTTAAAAAAATTCTTTTCATCCAAAGTAAAATAGACTTCAAATGAAAATGATAAAAAAATCTAATCTTCCAACTAAGATGTGCGCACATTGTGGACTTTCGTTCACTTGGCGAAAAAAATGGGAACGCGATTGGGAATCAGTGAAGTACTGCTCCGATCGCTGTCGTAAAAGCTCTAGCTCATGAAAACTTTAAGACTGATTCTTGGCGACCAACTGAATCGACAACATTCTTGGTTTGAGAAAATAGATGCGAATACTCTTTATTTATTTGTTGAGATTCGACAAGAAACCGATTATGTATTGCACCATGCCCAAAAGGTATTGGGTATTTTTGCAGCAATGCGTCAATTTGCCGAAGAATTAAAAGAACAAGGCCATCAAGTTATTTACCTACCGATAGGTAAAACCATTTCAAACCATGACCTTATCTTTTGGATCGACCAGATTCTAAAAGAATATCAATGCGAAAAATTTGCTTATATCGAACCAGATGAATACCGCTTAGACGCGCAGTTAAAAGTGTATGCGCAAAGTCTAACAATCCCCTCCGTGGTAGTGACTGCAGAGCATTTTTTAACAACACGCTTTGAGGTTGCGGATGTTTTTAAAGGTCAAAAAAAATGGCTGATGGAAACTTTCTATCGAAAAATGAGAATAAGTTTTAACATTCTCATGAATGGTAACAAAAAGCCAATAGGCGATAAATGGAATTTTGATGCCGAAAATCGTAAGCCGTTGATAAATCAATTGACTTTTATTCCTAATAAGGAATTGTGGAGTCAATGTCGCCGTCCAACAGTAAACTACGGCTCGCATAGGGGAATTGCGTCCCTAACACGCAGTATGAACTGCC
>CANFME010000096.1 GCA_947448305.1 Burkholderiaceae bacterium | reverse complement strand
TTACTGGCGTGAATACCAACATCTGCCATGAGTAATGACTCTTCTAAGGATTCAAAGAGTTCCTCATCAACACGAGTACGTTTGAAAATGGAAGAAAGAGATTTGCGCAGTCCGAACATAGATTAATATTTTAAGCGAAGAGATAGGGGATTACAAAGAAAGACTATGAGCATAATTAATCGACAAATTTTGAAATGTATTCTATTGGGCATAACTCTAATTTATCAGAGCTTTGCGTCTGCTGAGCAAAATCAAGCAAAGTATATCCACGAAAAACAATTAAGTAACGGCTTGCGCGTTATCGTGAAAGAAGATCATCGATCGCCAACTGTGGCGCATATGGTTTGGTATAAAACTGGTTCGGTCGATGAAGATATTGGCGTTACGGGCGTGGCGCATGTTCTAGAGCACATGATGTTCAAGGGTACAAAAACGATTGGACCTGGAGAGTTTTCAAAAAGAGTGGCAGCCCTTGGTGGTCGTGAAAACGCTTTTACATCGAATGATTACACAGCCTATTTTCAACAAATCGAAAAATCTCATTTAGCCAAAGTCATGCAACTTGAAGCAGATCGTATGCATAATCTTGAACTCTCTGACGAGGAATTTAAAAAAGAAATTCAAGTCATTATGGAAGAAAGAAGACTTCGAACCGATGATAAGGCACCAAGTTTGTTATATGAGCAGTTTATGGCAACTGCACTCAATGCAGCACCGAATAGACACCCAGTAATTGGTTGGATGAATGATTTAAAAAATATGTCATACAAGGATGCAAGAGACTGGTACGACAGTTGGTACACCCCAAAAAATGCGGTATTACTAGTGGTAGGGGATGTGAATCCTAATGAGGTGTTCGTAATGGCTGAAAATATTTACGGGAAAATTCCAGCTAAAGAAATTAAAGAAAGAAAACTCAAGTTAGAGCCTTCACAACAAGGCCGAAGATATTTTGAATTAAGTGCCCCAGCAGAAAATTCCATCGTTATGCTTGGCTGGAAAGTTCCAAAAATTGAAAATAGTAAGTTTAGCGATATAGACCCATTTGCAATTGATGTTTTAACCGGAGTTCTAGATGGTAACCAAAATTCTAGATTAAATCGTCAACTTGTCATTGATAAAAAAATCGTGAGTTCAATTGGTACAAGTTACGAAGGATTTTCAAGAGGCCAAAGTATGTTGAATATTTCAGGAGTCCTTCTGCCTGGCAAAACTCCAGAAATGTTTGAATCCGAGGTCAAGAGAATATTAAAAGAAATTGCTCAAAATGGCGTTAAGCCAGAGGAGTTAAAGCGGGTAAAAATTGCTGTGACCGCTGCACAGGTTTACAAAAAAGATTCTGTTTTTGGTCAAGCAATGGAGATTGGTGGATTAGAGATGCATGATATTTCATGGCGCCAAATAGATAAGATTGATGAAAAACTGCAATCAATTACTTCAGAACAAGTGCAAGAGGTTGTAAAAAAATATATTAACGATAGCCAGTTAACCGTTGGGGTATTAAAACCAGTAGCTCTTAAAAAAGCATCCTCAAACTGATTTTTAAAAAGTAAAGTTAAATAAAATATGAAAGCAATTTTTAAAGGAACGTTCCTTCATCTAATAACCTTGAGTTTATTACTGGTGACGACGCACGCCAATGCCGCATTACCAATTCAGAAAATTCAACTTGACTCTGGGGCAACATTATTCTTTGTGGAAGCAAGAACCATTCCAATGATCAATATTGGTATGGATATTAATGCCGGCTCAGTTTTTGATCAAAAAGGGAAAAAAGGCATAGCGGATATGACTGCTAATCTTCTGAATAAAGGAGCAGTGGTAGACGGAGTCAAAAAAGATGAAGCATTTGTATCAGACAAAATTTCTGATTTAGGTGCAGTGTTTAACGCAAGTGTTAGTAATGAATTAACTTCAATTCGTATTAAATCATTAAGTAAAAAGGCCATCTTGGATGAAGTTATCAATTTGTCAGCCCAAATGATTGCTAACCCTAGTTTTGAACAAAAAGTTCTGTCAAGAGAAAAATCTTTAGAAATTAGTGGCTTGTTGGAAAGCCAAACAAGGCCAGAGTATTTAATGAGTGAGCAATTTACTAAAATGCTCTATCAAGGTAATCCTCTTGGTTCAATAGCATCGGTTGCAGAATTGAAAAAAATCGAAGTTGATGATTTAAGAAAATTTCATCAAACTTATTACAGAGCAAAAAATACGAACGTTGTGATAGTCGGGGATGTAAGTACCCAAGATGCAGTTCAAATCGCTAATCGTTTAACTCAAAAATTGCCAAAAGGTGCAACCGTTGATTTGTCAATTCCAGCATTTAAACCCTTACCTGTGAAATCTGCCAAAGAAAGAGAAGTCCATATTTCTCACCCTTCTACGCAAGCACACATTCAGATGGGCATAGATTCTGTACCAAGAAATCACCCTGATTACTTCCCATTGTTAGTTGGCAATTACATACTAGGAGGCGGTGGATTTGTATCACGACTCATGACTGAAATACGTGAAAAGCGAGGTTTGGCATATAGTGTTTCTAGCTACTTTATTCCATCAAAATATATGGGATTTTTTTCAGCTAGTATGCAAACAAAGAAAGATCAGTCACAAAAGTCTGTTGAATTACTCAATCAAACGATTCAAGAATTCGTCGTGAAGGGTCCTAGCGATGAGGAAATCATTGCTGCTAAAAGTAATCTGATGAATGGCTTCGCACTAAGAATTGATAGTAATAGTAAATTACTCGCGAATGTTGCAGGGATAGCGTGGAACGAATTACCATTGGATACTTTAGATACTTGGACTACCCAAGTAGAAAAAGTGAGTAAAGAGGATATTCAAAGAGTATTTAAAAAATACTTAGACTCTGAAAGAATGATTACTGTGGTGGTTGGCGGCAATTGAAGAAAAACCCAGCTCTTACTAATAAAGTCAGAATCATTGGTGGTCATTGGCGCAGTAGACAAGTGCAAGTCATTGATCAACAGGGGTTAAGACCAACGACGGATCGTGTTCGAGAAACGCTCTTTAATTGGCTTAATCCTTATTTAAATGGTTCTAGATGTTTAGATTTATTTGCTGGGTCTGGCGTTTTGGGATTTGAGGCGGCATCTCGAGGAGCAAGTTTTGTTCAACTCGTGGAACATAATCAAAAAGCCTATCTCAATTTACAAAGTAATTTGAAAACACTTCAGCCGGGTCCAATTAACAGTCAAATTGAGATAACCCGTGCAGAAGCAATTTACTGGTTAGGTAGTCATGAAATTTCTGACTTTGATGTCATTTTTCTTGATCCACCTTTTGATGATGTAAATTTGTTACAAAATTCTCTAAAAACCATTGGAAACCATCAGTTTCAAACTAAAACTCCAATAATTTATGTAGAATCCACAACTAAGATAGAAAATGAAGTAATTTTAGAAAATTTGAATAATTGGCAGATTGAACGCCAATTAGTTGCTGGTACTGTGAAGGCAAGCCTTCTAAAAGTAAAAATATAGAGCCATTTTAGGATTGATTATGACAATTGCAGTTTATCCAGGAACTTTTGATCCATTAACACGTGGACATGAGGATTTAGTTCGTAGAGCCGCTTCTATATTTAGTGAGGTGATTGTTGGCATTGCGGATAGTAAAAATAAGAAGCCAATATTTACTCTAGAAGAACGCATACAAATCGCTAGAGAAGTTTTGAGTCACTACTCAAATGTACGCGTAGAGGGCTTTACCGGACTCTTGAAGGACTTTGTAAGAAAAAACAATGCAAGAGTAATTGTTCGAGGCTTAAGGGCCGTATCCGACTTTGAATACGAGTTTCAAATGGCTGGGATGAATCGTTATTTAGTTCCTGATGTAGAAACACTATTTCTGACACCTTCTGATCAATATCAGTTTATTTCTGGTACTTTTGTTCGTGAAGTAGCATTACTCGGCGGTGATGTTAGTAAATTTGTTTTTCCATCGGTTGAACAATGGTTAGATAAAAAGGTGAAAGCAGCCCAAGGTTAATATGGCATTAATGATTACTGATGATTGCATTAACTGTGACGTGTGTGAGCCGGAATGCCCAAATGATGCCATCAGTATGGGGCCAGAGATATACGAAATTAACCCTGATAAATGTACAGAATGTGTCGGACATTACGACAAGCCACAATGTCAAATCGTGTGTCCAATCGCCTGTATTCCTAAAAACCCCGAGTTTAATGAGAATAATGCCCAGCTTTTGCAAAAGTATCACAAGCTGACATCAAGAAGTGTGTAAGTCTTTCATTGCTTGCGACAATTCACCATTTAATACTAATGGTAAAACTCTGACAAATTGATCAAAGCAGTCTTCAATTAGAGCCATTTCTGATTTGGGTGGACGTTTTAATACATAACTCGCAACCTCTTGATGTGGACTCCCTTTTTCTACAAAATCTCTAGGGTGCCCAATACCAACTCGAAGCCTCAAATAATCAGGCGTTCCTATATGGGATTGGATACTTTTTAAGCCGTTATGCCCACCAGTTCCACCACCCAATTTAAGACGAATTACACCGGGTGCAAGATCAAGTTCATCATGGATCACTAATAGTTGAGTTGGTTTGATTTGTAAAAATCGCATGAGTTGCCCAACTGACTCACCACTCAGATTCATATAGGTCATCGGTTTTAGTAGATAAATATCCTGACCTTGATATTTGCCCTTTGCAACCTCGCCCTTAAATTTACTCTCTGGCTTGAATGAGGTATTCAAAATACTGGCAATTTGATCACACAACCAAAAACCAGCATTGTGCCGATCATTCTTATGTTGATCAGTAGGGTTACCTAAGCCAATAATTAAGTACATTTATGTTTAATAGGTTTCAAATAGATTGATGAGGATACAAGCCACAACTTAGAAAAAAACCCGCATGAGCGGGTTTTCTCGCAAAAGAACAATTAAAAATTATTCCTTACCTTCTTTATCTTTTAATTTAATTGCAACCGGCGCTGCTGGAGCTTCAGGAGCACCTGTTGGTAGCACTCCAGAAGACACTAGAGGCATACGTGCCACAACGATTGCTGGGTTTTCATGTTCTACATGCAAACTTAATGTAACACCTGCAGATAAAGTTAAATCTTTAGCATGAAGAGTTTGACCAACTACCATTGCGCTTAAATCAACTTCAATAAATTCAGGCAGGTTAGCAGGTAAACATTCAATTTCAATTTCATTATTGATATGGTTGATTACCCCACCACCAGTTTTCACTGCTGGACATGTATCTTCACCTTTAAAGTGGAGAGGAACCTTCATGTGTACTTTATGAGTTGCATCAATACGTTGAAAATCGATGTGTAATACAAGCGGCTTAAACGGATGCATTTGGAAATCACGTAAAAGGGCTTTCGTAACCGTGCCAGAAATTTCAATATCTAAAATTGAAGAATGGAAGGCTTCTTTCTTTAAAGCGTGGAAGAGTGCATTGTGATCTAATTCCACTGCTTGCGGTAAATCTGTACCACCGTAAATAATGCCGGGTGTTTTTCCAGAATTGCGCAGGCGGCGGCTCGCACCAGTGCCCTGTACGCTACGTTCGTAGGCTGTAACTTTCATGAGTAATCCTCTAATAAATTTCTACAATAATTTACCTTATTAAAAATAAGGTACCTATTTCCTATTCGCGACCAAATAGAAAAGATTGCTATTATAACTTGAATTAACGCTAAAAGGCTAGTCCGTATCTGTAAACATCGACATAACGGACTCACCACGACTAATTCTTTGCAGGGTTTCTCCAAGGAGTGGTGCAATCGATAACACACGTATTTTAGAGCTTGCTTTTGCCTCAGCACTCAAAGGAATCGTGTCAGTAACGACAACTTCGTCTAATTGCGACTCTAAAATCTTACTAACTGCTGGCCCAGAAAACACGGGATGCGTACAATAAGCCATAACGCTTTTTGCACCTCTTTGCTTTAATACTTCAGCAGCCTTACATAAGGTTCCGCCGGTATCAATCATGTCATCCATAATGATGCAACGACGACCTTCTACTTCACCAATGACATGCATCACTTCTGAAACATTTGCTTTAGGGCGGCGTTTATCAATAATTGCCAAATCGCAACCTAACTGCTTTGCCAAGGCTCTTGCTCGCACAACACCACCAATATCAGGAGAAACCACTAATAAATCTCCTCCTTTTTTACTGTGTAAGTCGTCTAGTAAGACTGGAGAGGCGTAAATATTATCTACTGGAATATCAAAAAAGCCTTGAATTTGATCAGCATGTAGATCCATCGTGAGAACACGCTCTACACCCGCAACAGACTGCAACATATTGGCAACGAGCCTGGCAGAAATAGCAACTCTAGCAGAGCGGGGACGACGATCTTGTCTTGCATATCCAAAATAGGGGATAACAGCTGTTATGGTCCCCGCGGAGGCCCGTTTTAGAGCGTCAACCATAATCATCAATTCCATCAAATGGTCGTTGGTCGGGGCACACGTAGATTGCAAGACAACCACATGCTTACTACGAACATTTTCTTGAATTTCAACTTGAATTTCACCATCAGAGAATTTACCTACCATGGCTTTACCAAGCTCTAGCCCTAAATAATCAGAGACAGCTTTTGCTAAATCTGGATTGGCATTTCCAGTAAAAATGACCATGGATTCATTGCTCATATTGGCTCCAGTAGGAAAAAGGATGTGAAAAGACTGAAAAAAATGAATTTTTCAATAAAGAGGGATAGGGGAAGAAAATGAAAGATTTTTGAACACCCGCGAAGTGGCAGAGGAGGAAGGATTCGAACCTTCGCATGCTGGAATCAAAATCCAGTGCCTTAACCAACTTGGCGACTCCCCTGTTGCGGTTTACTAAACAACGATTTGCTACTTAAATTACTGCTTGGAATTAAATTATAAGCCGAGTGTTGCATTAGGCTCTTAACTTTAAAAAATTTCCATCCATGTGGCAGTTGAGAAATACGATTATCCGTGTCAAATGTGTTGGGAATTTTACAAAAAACTGAACTCCCAGAACCACTCATAATCGGTTGAGTATCTGGAAATATACTTTTCAGCCACCCAATTGCATCCTTAACTGCTACATATTTTTGTTCGGCAACTTCCTGTAAATCATTCTTAAACATAGTTAATTCGGAATTTTGCTCTACGAAGTCAGTTATTGTAATCTGACTGTGATTTCTAGTCAATTCAGGTGAAGAAAAAATTTCTTTAGTTGGAATAGAAACACCGGGATAAACAACCGCGTATTCATATATTGGTAAATCGATAGGGGTGATTATCTCACCAATACCCTCTACAAAAGCGTTATGTCCTTGAATGAAAAAAGGGACATCAGCTCCCAACTGAATACCAATATCCATTAACTCTCGCTTTGAGAGGTTTAAATTCCATAGTTGATTTAGGCCCAATAAAGTGCTCGCTGCATCTGAGGAACCTCCCCCTAAGCCAGCTCCCATCGGTATATTCTTTTCTAAAGAGATATCTACCCCTTTAGCAACGTCACATGTCTTTTGTAGTAAAACAGCTGCTTTTACTACTAAGTCGTCTTTAGGGAGAACATTGGCTAAGGGATTGATTCGATGAATTTGAGAATCTTGACGGCTATCTAATAGAACTTCGTCTGATAAATCAATCAGTTGGAAAACACTTTGCAATAGATGGTAACCATCAGGGCGTTGCCCAACGATATGTAAAAAAAGGTTTATTTTTGCCGGTGCAAGAATACTTAACTGATTACTCATTGATAAGGTTAAAAATTAAACGAATATCAATCTCTGTGCCTCTATCTGATCGATTCATCTGTAATTTTTGTAATTTGTTGTCATTCGTCCAAGTATATTTTAAAGTCCAACTGTCTTGAATAATTTCATCAACTTGTCCCGCCGTATTTCTCTTTAAGGTACTTTGGCTACCCGCTCTTGGAAAACCTGATAGCCATTCTGTCAATCCTCTGGCGGGAATGGGTAAACCCAAAGTCTGAGCCATCAATTGATCTGCATCGATAGCGTTAACAACCTTACCATTTTGTTCTAAAGAGGCGCTGCCAGGTTTGATTTGAATTTTGGCAATAGAGGTCCCGATAGGTGATCTAATCTCTAAATCATCGACGAAATCCACATGATTCAGAGTAAAAGCCCCGCTTCCACCATCCTGCGATTTAGCATCATTAATTTTTACTGAAAATCGACCATCCCATTTTCTACTTTTTTTACTATCAAAAATGTCAGGATTTGTCCATGTGGGACGAAGTCTACGAAGTGTTTCTTTGAGTGTTGAATTATTTGCATTAATAGATTCAGCTTTGCGCCAAACCGTATCCGCATCTGCCTCTTTACCTGCTTTAAATAGTGCCTCACCAAGGTGGGCGCCAACTTCAGCTTCGGCTAATTGGTTAAAAGACTCTTGTAGATATTTCACAGCAAGGTCGATATCACCTAAGCGATAATTAACCCAACCGAGGCTATCCAAAATAAAAGGATTATTAGGCGTTAATTGATTAGCTTTATTGATCAGATATAAAGCTTCAGTAAGGCGAATATTACGGTCTGCGAAAGCATATCCAAGAGCATTTAGGGCATTTGCATCGTTAGGGTTATTTTTCAATAGAGACTGTAAGGCATCTTCCATCTTTTCTAAGTTGCCTGCTTTTTCTTGACCTAAAGCATATAAAAACAAGATTTCACTGTCTTTTGTTAGGGGCTTTAAATCACCAACAATTTTTGCAAATGCTAACAATGCCTCGTCTTGATTATCTGCTTTATTAAAAAGAGGTAAAACTTGTTTTAAAAACTCATCTCGTCTCTTTACAGACTCATATCTTAAGAATTTCACAGTAGGTTCGACGGAGTCACTCCAATACTGATTGATAAACAACAAAGTAAGGTAGACTTCCCGAGACGTATTATCCGTTGGAGGAGTTAGTTCATCCCAGAGTTTTGCAGCATCAAGCGAGGATTTAGGAGATTTTGCCATCAAGGCAATTTCCATTGCGCGCTGGGCAATTCTTGGGTCTTTTGTTGACCTCGCTAAATTAAATAGAGTTTGGTAAGCTGCTGCAACTTCACCTCGCTGTAAAGCAATCTCCGAAGTTAAAAATAAATAGATATTTTCTATGTATTTTTCAGTAATCTCTTCGGATTGAACAGATTGTGCAAAAATGTTAGCACTGAGTAGAGTGGTAAAAAGGACAAATAGCGAGTTAAAAGCTATTTTACGAAAAGAGGGTAAATTATGTTTTGCCATTTGCTTATTCTATATAACATTCAATATTATTTCTAAAAATGCCAGAATTACCAGAAGTTGAAGTCACTAAACAGGGTATTGCGCCTGTCATTGAGGGAAAAACGATTACAGATGTCGTTATATACGACGGAAGATTGCGTTGGCCAGTACCCATTCATTTAAAAAATATTTTGTATGATCAAAAGGTGCGACTACTGAGACGCAGAGGAAAGTATATTTTATTTGAATTTGATCATGGCACAATGATTATTCATTTGGGAATGACAGGTGTATTGAGGATTCAAGAAATGAC
>CANFME010000095.1 GCA_947448305.1 Burkholderiaceae bacterium | reverse complement strand
GGCATGTCGCTCACTCAAAGAAATGACTCAGATATTACTATTTGAATCAATTTACTGTTAAGTGAGTACTACTTTTATTTCATTGTCCAAAAGGACTAAATGCTTTCCTGTAGTACCCACAATTATCGGTTAACTAATTTTTAAAGAGTGGCTGTTTGTTTGTTTTTTTATTACATACATGCAGCGGAGAAATAAGACTTTATCTGAACCAATTGCCCTTGTCAACACTTTCTGCAGAAAAACTTTAAATAATTTCAAAATAATTTTGTTTTATTGGCTTTAATTATCCCTAGAGGCTTTAAATAAAAGGGTTTGAGGCTATTGAAAATAATTTAAATTATTTTAAAGATTTTTTGTCCCTCCCCTCACTATATAAGGGTTAACCCTGATAAATATTTCTAAATACTATAGAATGAACTTCTTAACTCTATTTTATTTATGCATAAGAACCCATCTAAACCCCTTATTAATTCAAATCCCGTTTTGGTATTAGAGTTAGCTTCTATTCACACCGAAAAAATTAGGTTGCATTTGAAAGATCTCGGCGAAAGTGATCGTCAATTAAGGTTTGGAATGTTTGCTTCTGACGAGTTTATTGATAATTATGTGGATTCCTTTGATTTTTTGCGTGATGTCTTTTTTGGTGTCTTTGAACAAGATCTAAATCTCGTAGGATTTGCTCACCTCGCTTATAGCCCTATTGCTTTGTCTTCATCTAACGATGCAGAGTTTGGTGTTTCGGTCTCAACAACTCTTCGTGGTATAGGAATTGGTACTGCTCTTTTTAAGCGGGCGGCCATTCATTGTCGTAATAGCAATATTAATATTTTGCATGTGCACTGTTTATCTACTAACGATGGGATGATGCATATAGCCAAAAAGGCTGGCATGTTAGTTGAAAGATCTCATGGGGAAGCTGAAGCGTTTTTAAGAATATTGCCAGGGAATAAAGCCTCTGTACTAAAAGAAGCCCTTGAGGCTCAGGCTGCAATCGTCGATTACACGATTAAACGCTCTGTTAAACAGAGTATTAAGATTGCCGAGCAGCTTTATACATTTCCTAAATTAGTTTAAATTGCGAATGATTAAGATGGTTCGTTTTTTTTCTGCAAAGTAAAAATCCATTGAATCACTTGATTTACTTCTTGGTCATTAATATTATTTTTATTGGCAGGCATAGGAATTGCACCCCAAGCGCCCACCCCACCCTCTTTAATCCTGCTCGATAAATACTTGTAGGTTGTTGGCGAGTTATCGTATCTCTTGGCTACCTCTATAAAGGCCGGTCCCACAACTTTCTTTGTTTCTGCATGGCACCCAAGGCAAAGGTTCTTTCTTGCTATCTCACGCCCCTCAGAGGCACCAGATGCGCTAGATATGCTTAAGCTGGCAACCCCCCCCACTATAAACTGCATGATTAGAATAAATCGAGCCATCTTAATTATTTCTTCGGATCAACCACACCCATTGAATCTAATTTCTTCTTTTCCTCTTCAGAAATAATATCCATAAGCCTAATAACCTCTGAAACACTATCACTGGCTCTGCTAGCGACCGTTGCAGCAGCTTTTGCCTCTAACTCTGTAACTACTCCCATCAGATACACCCTTTTCGCCTCTACGATGATTTTCATGGAATTAGAGGGTATGTCTGTAGTTGCAACAAATTTTGTTTTTATCAACCCATACAAAGAAGTATCAAGTAATCGATCCTCAGTAGAACTAATAGCAGCAATTTTCAATTCATTAAATACTTTTTTTACATTTTCTTGCTGGCTGGCTTCTCTGAAAGCTAAATCTTTATATGTTTCGTTTGGAACCTCTCCCGTTAACAAGACCTTTTGATTAAAGACATTCACGTTAATATGTGCGTTTGAACCAACCTTATTATTTATGCTTGCATCCAGTTCAAGCTGAATACCTCTATCAATGGTGGTAACTGATATAGGTCTTCTGTCTGCCAGAACCATTGCGCTATAAATTCCCGTGCCAGCAATAATTGGAAAGCAACCAGGTAAAGTTGCCGCGACGCTCAGTAACAAGGCTACGTTTCTAATATTCGTGAATAACTTCATATTTTTTATCCTAATAATAAGTAATCAATGCCATCGCACAAGCAATGCAGAATCAATAAATGTGTTTCTTGAATCCGAGCTGTCCTATCAGCGGGCACACACAGATTGATATCCCCTGGTCCAATTAACTTGGCCATCGCGCCACCATCTTTTCCTGTTAAAGCTATTACTTGGATACCTTTACTCTTTGCGACTTCAATTGCTTTAATAACGTTTTTTGAGTTTCCTGAAGTAGAAATTGCTAATAGGATATCTCCAGCTTTACCTAATGCACTAACTTGCTTGCTAAATATTTCATCATAGCCATAATCATTTCCAACCGCCGTCAGTATGGATGAGTCGGTCGTGAGTGCAATCGCACCCAACTCTTTTCTTTCGCGCTCGAAACGTCCAACTAACTCGGCAGCAAAGTGCTGAGCATCTGCAGCAGACCCGCCATTACCGCAAGCTAAAATCTTAGCGCCTGAATTAACACATTGAAACATTAGTTCAATCGCTCTTGCGAGATCAGCAGATAAAACCTCTTTACTCTTTTGTTTAGTTGCTATGCTGTCTTCAAAGTGATTTCCGACTCTTGTTATTAGGTTTGTGTTCATTTTTCTGGGACTTTGGTTAATATTATTCAATATGTATATGATGTCATCATATTACCTAACATTCAATTCGAAGTTGTTACGCTATAAAAATTTTAATGAACCTATCAATTACTGAATCTTTAAGACACCAAGATTTACCTGACTCTTGTCTGTATATTGTAAGCACTCCTATTGGCAACATGGCCGATATAACCTTTAGAGCAGCTTATGTATTAGGTCAAGTAGATGGGATTGCTTGTGAGGATACCCGTCATACCCTGCACCTACTTAATTTTTTGGGCATACAAAAACCTTTACTTGCAATCCATGACCACAATGAAATTGTTGCATCACAAAAATTACTTGGATTAATTTCTCTTGGTCAAAGGTGGGCTTATGTTTCTGATGCGGGAACTCCCGGCATTTCAGATCCCGGCGCAAAATTGGTTAATACGATGATTCAAGCTGGAAAAAGAGTTATTCCAATTCCCGGGGTCAGTGCCGTAAGCGCAGCATTGTCTGTATCTGGTATCACCACTATTCATTCCGAAGGTAGGTTTCAGTTTTTTGGATTCTTACCCACGAAGGGACGAGACAGAAAAGCACTACTTCAAAAAATTTATACCTCGTCACTAGCAAGTATTTTTTTTGAGTCGCCGCAAAGAATTAAAGATACTTTGACTGAAATAGGCATAGCATTAAAAAATGAAACTCGAACCATTTTGATAGGTCGTGAACTTACTAAAAAATTTGAAACCCTTCATTACGTTCTTTCCTCTCAAATGCTTGATTGGATAAAGAGTGATCATCTTTTAAAAGGGGAGTTTTGCATTATCGTTGAAGGGTTCAGCGCACCCTCTGACTCATCGCATGACGCTCAAGATGTGGCCGTTAATTCTCATCATTTGGTTAGCGTACTATCAGGCTACTTGGGGAGTAAACAGATTGCAGAAGTTCTATCACAGTCTGGTGTTCTTTCTAAAAACCTAGCTTATCAATTAGCTTTAGAGTTGAAAAAATCCGAAGCAGAAGAATCATCAGAAATCCCCGAGGATTAAACGACTTTTGCATTGGCCATACTTCTGGACCAATGCTTGTCGGAGATTACTAGTATTTTTTACAACAACTTTTGAACTTTATTTTGCTTTTGACTGATTTGCTGGTGCTTTGTCAGCAGAAGCTTCAGTAGGCTCTGCTAGTTTTCCACCCGAGTTATTTGCAATGTAGACAATCGCTCTGCCAATTTCAAAATCGCTTACGTCATCGGGAGATGAGCCGCCCCTGGCTGGCATAGCATTGTAGCCTTTAAGAGCATGTGTTAATAAGGTTGGATAACCTTTGCTAATTCTTGAACCCCAAGCAGCATTTTGACCCATAACTGGTGCACCAGCAGCACCCGTTGTATGACAAGAGGCGCAAACACTCTTATAAACCTCTTCTCCCGTCTTTAACACTTTTGGTGCACTTGCATCTTTAAAGTCTAAGTTTGCGACAGGTTTAATTAATCTATTTGCTATTTCGAGATCTTCAGATGATGAAGGTTTATTCTGACTATTTGCATAAACTAAAAGCAAAAGAATTACGATTAATGGAATAAAAAATGCTGCTACTACCATTAAAATCAACTGTTTAGGTGACTTGATTAAGTTGCCATGTTCTTCGCTCATTACTTTTCCTTTGAAACTGTTTTGATATAAATTATTGAATGAAGTAATTATAACGAGAGTTCATAACAATAACTTGACATCCAATTTTGCTATTAACAAATTATTTGTTCTTGTTGAACTATTACTCACTTACAATATGCCTATTAATGGCGCCCGTAGCTCAGTGGATAGAGTATTGGCCTCCGAAGCCAAGGGTCGCTGGTTCGATTCCAGCCGGGCGCGCCAGGTTCTTAGAAGATCTTTTTTATTATTTTAACGCTATAGCTGTTTAAATAAGTAACCGCAGATAAGCTTTAAGCCTTTAATTTCCAATGGTTATTAAAAACTTTTTGATTGTTAGCCAAAAGCTTTTCGTATCGTAGTTTTTGAGTGCTCTGGTTCCTTTGTCCAATGTCACTATCTTTAATATGTCTTTCTCAATTTTTACGGAAGCTTCTAAGCAACTGTTTTATATGAACTTTTTTTAATTTTAAGAAATTAAACTCTTCAAATTCAATTTTTTCCTCTGTCTGAGTGTTATCAAATAAAATAAATGTAGGTAATTTGATGTCGTCCTGCAACAGAAAAATATGTTGTTTTAATATGCATCTTTTAAATTGTTGTGTTGACAACATACGCTCATCTTAAAACAACCTTAAAATGATGAATTATTTAATTTAATTTGATTTATCTATGTCTACAACTACTAATCAAACAACTTTCGATACTCCAATACCCGAGGGCTTACCTATTCCTAATAGGAAAATCATCAGAGGCATGATTGAGCCATTTGCTGATAAGCAGACCGTTAAAGCTGTTACATTGCTTGTCGCTGATATTGTGATTTGGTTTGCTTTAATTGCTGGTACTGTATTGATTGAAAACTTATTCGTCAAAATAGTCCTTGGTAATATTGCTGGTTTTTGGATTGGTAGATTATTTATCCTTGGCCACGACGCATGTCACCAAAGTTTTACTCCGCATAGGGAGTTAAATAAATGGTTGGGCCGTATCGCATTTTTTCCTTCCCTAACGCCATTTAGTCTTTGGGAAATAGGTCATAACGTTGTCCATCATGGTCAAACCAACTTGAAAGGCTTTGATTTTGTTTGGGCTCCTCCAAGCGTTGAAGAGTTTAATAAGATGCCTGTTTGGCGTAAGAACTTAGAGCGCTTATATCGTAGTGGTTGGGGTCCAGTTTTATACTATCTCATTGAAATTTGGTGGAATAAGATGTATTTTCCGAACAAAAAGAATATGCCGTCTACACGCAAAATATTCTTTAAAGATAGTTGTTTAGTTTCTGTATTTGGTGCTTTATGGATTGGTGCATTGGTTTACGGCGCTTATTTGACAAATCAATCTTATTTCACTACTCTCATTTGTGGTTTTGTAATTCCTTACTTATTTTGGAATGGCATGATTGGTTGGGTTGTTTACGTTCACCATACACATACCAGCGTATCTTGGTACGACAATAAGACGGAGTGGATGAAAGCTCAACCCTTTGTCTCTACAACTGTTCATTTAACTTTCAAACGAAATTTTGGTGCGACGATGCATCACATCATGGAGCATACAGCGCATCACGTAGATATGGGTGTTCCTTTATACAACCTTAAGGATGCTCAAGCTCAGTTAGAACATTTGCTTCCAGGCAGGATTATTGTTCAACCGTTTTCATGGAAATGGTATTTCGAAACGGCTAAATTATGTAAGTTGTATGACTTCAAAAATAAGTATTGGCTTGATTTCAACGGTAATAAAACTGCTGAATCTATTCAAGTGATTCCTAGCCCCTAAATGTAGGGGTTTGGAATCGGTGTTAAAATAGGGGTTTTGCTGCTCGAGGTTACTATGACTACAACAACAATTACAACTACTGATGCAAGTGTACAAACGACTGATCCAACGTCTCAATCACTAAAATTTTGTTCTTCCTGCAGTCGTGAAAAGCGTTTAGAAGGTGGCACTTGGATACCTACTAGTAACAAAAAGCAACGCTGGATCTGCGCTAGTTGTTTATACAATAGAACCCATAGAACAGGTTCTGCTAAGGAGTAAGCTATTAATCTTACTGAAGAAAGGGGTTGTGTAACCTTTCTTCACCAAAGCTTGAGTTTGGTCCATGTCCAGGCACAAATCTTATTTCATCTCCATATTTAAAAAGATTGTTTTTAATCGAAGTTATTAAGTCTTTATGATTTCCTTTAGGAAAATCAGTTCTACCAATTGATCCTGCAAATAACAAATCCCCCACTATAGCAATTTGAGCTTCTTCATTGATGAAAGCGATATGCCCTGGTGTATGTCCTGGGCAATGTTCAACCTTAAATAGTTGGTTGCCTAGTTCAACTGTATCCCCACCCACCAACCATCGATCAGGTGTAAATGACTCCGCGTCATGGTTAAAACCGAATTTTTGAGCTTGAACTGACAGCTGTTCAATCCAAAATAAATCATCTTTATGCGGTCCTTCAATTGGAACATTTAATTTTTTTGATAATTCGCTCGTCCCAGAACAGTGATCTAAGTGACCGTGTGTAATTAAGATCTTTACGACATTTAACTGGTTGTCGTTGACAACTTTAAGTATCTTATCTAAATCGCCGCCAGGATCGACGATAGCAGCCTGATTTGTTTCATCACAAACCAATATTGAGCAATTTTGCTCAAATGGTGTTACGGGGACAATAGCAATTTTTAAACTCATCTTGTCATCATACTGATTTTTTTATTTCTACTAACTTTCACTTTGATATAGGTTAAAATAACTTGTTGATAGGAGAGAGTGATTTTCACCGCCGAAGGCGCAATACGCCCGTAAACGCTCAGGCAAAAGGACTGTCAATATTTCAAACTCTGGAGAGCGGCATTTATTTGCACACCGAAGGGGCTAACATCACTAGTGATGCAATCTCTCAGGTAAAAGGACAGGGGGGCCCCTTTTTTTAGGATTCCCTATGGTCGCAAATACTATTTTTCATCAACAACACCTAAATCTTAATGCGAAGATGTTCAACTTTGGTGGATGGGAAATGCCTATTCACTATGGCTCACAGATAAGTGAGCATTTACATACTAGAAATTCTGTTTCCATTTTTGATGTATCACATATGGCCGTTGTTGATGTACACGGTTCTGACGCTCACTCTTTTCTAGAACATCTTTTAGCAAATAATGTTAATAAACTGGTTAGTGAAGGTCAGGCTATATATAGCTGTATGTTGAATCATGAAGGTGGAATTTTAGATGATTTGATTGCTTATAAGATTGGTAACTTTTATCGTTTAGTGATTAATGCAAGTACGGCAGAAAATGATTTATTGTGGATACATGCTGTTGCTCGAGATTACAAATCATTAGATATTATTCCAAGACGTTCAAATATTCTGGGTATGCAAAACCCCCTAGTATTATTGGCTTTGCAAGGCCCACACTCACTTCAAGCTATTAGTAAAGTTTTCCCCTTACTGTCAGACCAGGTCTCAGCAATACCCTATTTCGGTTCTGAAATTTTTGATACTGAGTTTGGCGAATTAATGTTTTCTCGCACTGGTTACACTGGTGAGGATGGTTTTGAGTTATTTATACCTCTTGAATTCGGTAGTCAAATTTGGGATTTATTTCTACACCATGGTGTTTTACCTGCTGGGTTGGGTGCTCGTGATACTTTACGTATTGAGGCTGGATACAATTTATATGGTCAAGACATGGGTTTGAGTTTCAATCCTTTTGATTGTGGTTTAGCTTGGACTGTTGATTTAAAAAATGAAAGACAATTTATTGGTTCCGATGCACTTCAAGCTTATTCTCGAAAATTTTCTTTTGTTGGTTTAGTTTTAATGGGCAAAGGTATTTTACGAGCTCACCAAGAGGTTAAAACTGAATTTGGTGATGGCGAGATTACTAGCGGTACATTTAGTCCTAGTCTTCAAAAATCCATTGCTTTTGCTAGAGTTCCTCTGCAAGTTGCGCCCAATACAATGGTTAATGTACTAATTCGGGATCAAATAATCCCAGCAAAAGTAGTTAAAACTTCTTTTGTTCGTAAGGGAAAAAGTTTAATTTAATTTAGGAGATTTATATGACAATGCCCCAAAACTTACATTACGCAGAATCACATGAGTGGAGTTTGCTCAATGATGATGGCACTATTTCTGTTGGTATTACCAACCATGCTCAAGAAGCTTTAGGAGATATTGTCTTCTTAGAGTTACCCACAGTAGGGGCCAAGTTAGATGCAAAGTCATCTTGTGCTGTAGTTGAATCTGTCAAAGCAGCAAGTGACATTTATGTTCCTGTCTCGGGGACAATCGTTGCTATTAATGAAGAACTTACTTCTCAACCTGAAATGATTAATTCAAATCCCTATGATTCCTGGTTTTTTAAAATTGCTCCTAATAATGTTGATGATCTAAACTCTTTGCTGAATGCCGATGCTTACAACGCTTTAATTGGAGGCTAATACTTCATGTCAAATGTTCAGGCAAATGGGATCATCGGTAGCTTTCTATCTAGACATTTAGGTCCTTCGGTTGAAGATCAATCTTCCATGTTGATGACTTTAGGTTACGACTCTTTTCCTCAATTTATGGGCGCAGTTGTTCCCGAAAATATTCGTATAAAATCTGAAATCAATTTACAAGGTTTCGAAAACCCATTGTCAGAACCAGAAGCAATTGCTTACTTGTCTGAAGTTTCTAAGAAAAATCGTCTTTTTAAGAACTGGATTGGTCAGGGTTATTACAACACTTTTACACCTGCTGTTATTCAACGTAATATTCTCGAAAATCCATCTTGGTATACCTCCTACACTCCTTATCAACCTGAAATCTCTCAGGGGCGTTTGGAGGCAATTATTAATTTTCAACAGGTAATTACTGATTTAACCGGTATGGATATAGCCAACGCTTCCATGTTGGATGAGGGTACATCCGCTGCTGAAGCGATGACTTTAGCTAAAAGATCGTGCTCATCAAAATCTACGAATTTTTTTGTTGAGGCAAGTACCTTTCCACAAACCATTGATGTGATAAAAACTCGAGCTCAACCACTTGGCATAAATATTATTGTAGATGATTTAAATCATATTAATCAGTATCAATTTTTTGGTGCTTTTATTCAATATCCTGGTGGAACTGGGGCTATTTATCCCCTTCATGAATATGTATCTGTGAGTAAATTTGTGCACGAACAAAATGCGCTTTTAGTCGTAGCTGCAGACCTTTTAGCTTTAACCTTAATTGAATCACCCGCATATTTTGATGCTGATATAGTCGTTGG
>CANFME010000094.1 GCA_947448305.1 Burkholderiaceae bacterium | reverse complement strand
TAATAATCTGGGTTCAATACTTCGTCAACATTTCGATCAGTACGATTAGTATTGGCTCTTTCTATCTCATCCTATCCATTTTGCATCTCAGAGATTTCTTCTCGATGAAGGTAGAATAAACAGGACCACTTTCGCACTATTTTAACATTGGACCTATGTCTCACTTTTATCTTCCCGGTAATTGGCAAGAAAGCCAGATTCTTGCTCCCGAATCACTTCGACATCACTTACGTGTAAGAAGAGTGTTTCCGGGTGAATCCATCGCTGTTTTTAATGGTGCTGGAATGGTCGCGAATGCCACCATTGATGGTGCATCCACCGATAAAAAACTGCTTCTGAACTTAAGTAATCTTCGCGAAGACCTTAGTCGAGAATCTAACTACCCCATCACCTTAATCCAAGGCCTCGCCGCCAACGAAAAAATGGACTGGTTGATTGAAAAAGCAGTTGAGTTAGGTGTTAGTAACATCATACCTGTACAAGCCCAACGCAGCGTCCTGAAGGTGAATGCCCAACAAGATGAAAAAAAGGCGCAGAAAAAGATCGATCATTGGACGCAGATTATCATCGCCGCCTGTGAGCAATGCGACCGTACCGTTCTGCCAACCCTCGAAGCTCCTCAAACTCTTAATCAATTTTTAGCGAGTTTTGATGTATCTAGTTGCGCTCAACTACCCATTGTTTTATCCCCACTTGGTACTCTTAAACTCGTTAGTATTTTAAAAAGAGCGCCCGGTCAGGGAGTTGCCCTCATGGTTGGGCCTGAAGGTGGCTTTGATGAAAATGAGATGCAAAGTATTGAACAGCGAGGCTGGATGAGTGCTACGATGGGCAACCGAATTTTAAGAACCGAAACCGCTGGTATTAGTGCGATATCAGCAGTTCATGCAATTTGGGGAGGTTTTTAGGACAAATGCCGCTATATAGCGGCATTTGGATACTTTAAGATGTTTTGATGATTTAGCTAATAAATTTTAAATCAAGCTTTAAGCTAAATTGGCAAACGAATAGAACACGCGATAAGGGACTCTTCTTTCTGCCCAATATTCCACTGCATCACGGAAAACATCAAGTAAAGTTTCACGTGCATCTTTGTCAAACTTAATTGTTGAAGGAATACCTTCTAAAACGACTACGAATCCAGGCTGTGGTCCTGATTTATCAATCAGTGTTGTGAGCGCGTCTAACAAGTGATCGTAGTTTTTTGCTTGTTGTTTTGTGAAATGATAGGCTTTAGCGACTGACTCAAGCACTTCGCCCTTAGTAAAGGCGTGCGCAGAATTGGCATAAACAAAATGCTGGCCTAATTCAGACGCTGCTTCCATTAACTCTTCAGTTCTAAAAGCGCGAATCGATTGGACAATATTAGTGCGGACACTGCGCAGCATTGCCGCTGGACCACTATCCCTAACTGCCAAAGCTGCGCGCCAAGATGGTGCAGGCTTTTTCTTTGGGAGCGCACTTAAGTCTCTTAAAACGTTACCTGTAGGATACAAACTATTATTGTAATAGGGTGACGATGGTGTTGAAGGCATACTCATACCAATGTTCATACCTGAACGGTTAATTGTTGAACCAAGGCTGTGATCTACGGACTGATCTTCTTCCCAGCCTGCCAATGTTGCGTTTTCTGGAATGTTTATAGTCATAATGCGTAAAGGTTACTCTTTTCTGTAACATTTGACAAGAGGTATTCCTTAAAAAACATAGTAAACATATGATTCTAAAGATGATAAAAATTATTATACAAATAATAACTAATTAATAAATAGGCTTAAAAGGCTACCTAATGCTCTGTTAAAAGGGCATAAATAGCTCGTAAATAATTGATTTTTTTAAACAAGTTTTTAAAATTTGTTCATTAACTATAAACACGACTCCCTCTATCGAGGGTATTAATTGATGATTTAATTTTTTGAGACCTTAAGTTAATCTCAAGTTATTTTTAAAGTTAGTTAAACAAATAATCAGAGTGTTCAATCATTGGTTCTTTAACCTTATGACCCAAAGTTGCTAAAAACAAATTGATTCCTTCACGCCTCACAAATTTCATTGCAGGAACAAAATCGCTATCACCAGTGACAAGAACGATAATATCTACTTGTTTTTTTAAGGATAAAGCTGCCATGTCCATTCCAATACGCATATCAACACCTTTTTGAGTAATACTTGGCCTCAAATCTTCATGATTAATTGTTAGGCTAGAGCTCGGTGTCTTTAAAAGTCGGGGCTTTAGGTCCCATCCATTGAAACTTAACTCACCTAAACGTAAAGCGAGGAAAGGAATATTTTTCAATCCTTTAAATAAGGCTTCGGCAGTTTGAACCACTGGATGACTACCAAAATCTAAAATCTCTTGGCTTAAAGGATTCTTTTCGGAAATTTTAAGAGGTTGGGAATCATAATAATAGATCCTATACAAGTTGGAGTCTACGAGTAATTTGTGTGTTTTTAAATCATCAACGAAGCTCTGAATATCTAATGCTTGCATTGGTGCATTGGGACCGCGAGAGAGCTTTCTTTAAATGAAGCCACCATCGATTAGAATTGCATAATTTTTCATGGAGGTGTGCTACTTGACGGGTCGGCGATCTAGTCGCCTGTTACATGTCACCCGTGGTTTCGCTTTTTTTATGAATAATTATCATAACATAGGGGGAAAAATAAACAAGAATTAGGGTTTTTATTATTTATGCGACTCAATACCCATCACTGCCAAGGTAGCCATGTTGACAATCCGGCGCACAGTTGAAGATGGTGTCAAAATGTGCACAGATTTAGCCGCCCCCAATAAGATCGGACCAATCGCGATACCATTACCAGCAGCCACCTTCAGTAAGTTGTACGAAATATTGGCCGCATCAATATTTGGCATTACCAGTAAATTGGCGTGACCCTCTAAAGTACCGTCTTTCATGATGCTTTCTCTGATAGCGGGATCTAGGGCACAATCTCCGTGCATTTCACCATCGACTTCAATATCAGGATGCTTTTCACGCAAAATTTGATAGACTTTGCGCATTTTCTCTGCTGAAGCTGCTGTTGAAGAACCAAAGTTAGAATGCGATAGTAGCGCTACTTTTGCCTCGATATTGAGTGAACGCATTTCAGCCACAGCTAGTCTGGTAATTTCAGCTAATTCTTCCGCTGTTGGGTCATAGTTAATATGCGTATCAACAATAAATAACTGGCGATCTGGCAATACTAAAGCGTTCATTGCTGCGTAAACATTCGTACCTTTTTCATGTCCAATCACATCATCGATAAAGTGCAAATGTGCCGATGGACTGCCAACGAGTCCACAAATTAAACCGTCCGCATCACCTTTGTGAACCATCAAACTACCAATCAAGGTACTTCTGCGTCTTACCTCTAGTTTGGCATAAGACTGCGTAACGCCCTTACGCTTGGAGAGTTCATAAAAAGTTTGCCAATAATCTTTAAACCGCTCATCATTTTCGGTATTGATGATGGTGTAATCAGTATCTAGCGCTAAACGTAAGCCCAGCTTTTTGATGCGGTGTTCAATCACGCCAGGACGACCAATCAAAATAGGATTGACAATATGTTCATCGACTAAGACCTGAACCGCACGCAAGATTTTTTCGTCCTCGCCCTCGCAAAATACGATCCGTTTTTTACTCGGATCAATCTTTTTCGCAGCCGCAAACAAGGGCTTCATAACCGTGCCGGATTGATATACAAACTGTTGTAACTGGTTGGTATAAGCCACAAAATCGGTAATCGGTCTCGTTGCGACACCGCTATCCATAGCGGCTTTTGCGACTGCAGGAGCGATAATCGTAATCAGTCTTGGGTCAAATGGTTTGGGAATCAGATATTCCGGGCCAAAAGTTAAATCAGCAATACCGTAAGCGTTTGCCACAATTTCACTTTGCTCAGCACGCGCGAGTTCTGCGACTGCTTCAACCGCAGCGATTTCCATCTCACGCGTAATCGTCGTAGCACCCACATCTAATGCACCACGGAAGATGAATGGGAAGCAGAGTACGTTGTTAACCTGATTCGGATAATCTGTTCTACCCGTTGCAATGATCGCATCACTACGCACCGCTTTAATATCAGCTGGATCAATTTCCGGATTAGGATTAGCAAGTACAAAGATCAAAGGCTTAGGCGCCATTTTCTTGACCATGTCTTGACTGACAACGCCACCTGCAGAAAGCCCTAATAAAATATCAGCATCTTGAATCACGTCACTTAAGGTTCTTGCAGAAGTTTCTTTGGCAAAAACATCTTTGTCTGGATCCATTAACTCAACCCGACCTTTGTAAACCACTCCAGCCAAATCGGTCACATAAATATTTTCAACAGGCATGCCCAAATCTACTAGTAAGTCTAAGCAAGCTAATGCCGCAGCACCCGCACCAGAGGTAACTAATTTAACCTCCTTGATAGTTTTTCCCACAACTTTAAGACCATTCGTAATCGCGGCACACACCACAATCGCTGTTCCATGTTGATCGTCATGAAAGACAGGAATTTTCATTTTTTCGCGTAATTTACGCTCAACATAAAAGCAATCAGGGGCCTTAATATCTTCTAAATTAATACCACCGAAGGTTGGTTCTAAGGAAGCAATGATATCGACCAATTTGTCTGGATCAGATTCATCGATTTCAATATCAAATACATCAATCCCAGCAAACTTTTTAAATAAAACTGCCTTTCCTTCCATCACTGGTTTACTTGCTAAACCGCCAATGTTACCAAGACCTAATACTGCAGATCCGTTCGTGACGACACCCACTAGATTACCTCTTGCGGTATATTTCACAGCATTAGCTGGATCAGCAACGATTTCTAAACAAGCAGCCGCAACGCCCGGAGTGTAGGCGAGCGCCAAATCACGTTGGTTTGTTAATTGTTTTGTTGGCGTTACAGAAATTTTTCCAGGTGTCGGAAACTGATGATAATTAAGAGCAGCTTGTCTGAGCGCTTCTTGAGGATTTGTAGGTGTTGTAGCGATATTTGATTTCGCTTTTTTAGCGTCTTGACTCATATAAGTTCCATATTATGTATTGCTATTTATGTGATATTTTTTTATTGTTTCTCTAATATTACTGATTGATATGATCTATTTGCATTACTTTACGCCATTTTTTTAACATCACCTACAATTCATCATGGCTTCTCTTAAATCCCAACAATTTGGTGAGTTTGACCTTATCAATACTTATTTTTTAAGGAACTCTTCATCAAGTAGCGCTCCCAACCAAGAAGGGGCTAATCTTCTACTTGGGATCGGTGATGACTGCGCTTTGCTTGGACAACCACCAAAAGACCACATCATAGCAGTGACCTCCGATATGCTTGTTGAAAATCGGCACTTTTTTAGTGATGCAGATCCGAAGCTTTTGGGGCATAAGTGCCTAGCGGTGAATCTTTCTGATTTGGCAGCGATGGGCGCAAAACCTATGGCTTTTACCCTGTCTATTGCACTTACACACATTAACCATAATTGGTTGGCTGCGTTCTCAGAAGGTTTACATGCCATTTCTGATCGTTTTGATTGTCCATTAATTGGGGGTGATACGACTTCTGGTCCACTGACCATCTCGATTACCGCAATTGGCCATCTACCCCAAAATAGTGCTTTAAAGCGAAGTAATGCCTTAGCTGGCGATGATATTTGGGTTTCGGGTGAGGTTGGCGATGCTAGGTACATACTCGGTATAGCGCGTGGCGAGTGGGGCCCAATTTCTGGGTCTGAAAATTTCTCCCATCGTATGAACGCTCCAGAACCAAGGGTTGACTTAGGCATTGCACTGAGAGGTCTAGCTCACGCCGCCGTGGATATTTCTGATGGTTTATTAGGAGATTTACAGCATATTTTAAAAGCGTCTCATTGCAATGCAGTCATTCAGATTGATCAGGTTCCTGTCTCAGCTCTTTTCAACACATCAGGTCAAGACTTGCGGCGGCTCTGTAGCCTAAGAGGTGGGGATGACTATGAACTATGCTTTACAGCACCGACAAGACATGCCGCGCAAATTGAAGCAATTGGTCGTAATCTAAACCTTCGTCTTACCAAAATTGGTCAAATTACAGAAGCAATGAAAGAAGTTGATTCAACCAACTCAAATACTCATCAATATGGTCGGATGCATTTAATTGATCAAGAGGGAAATTCCCTAAACGACGCGCAAACGCAAATCTATTTAAAATCATTTGATCACTTTGAAACATCCTAAATCTATTTGGACTTGAATATGACCGACTTTATAACCACTTCAAATCCTTCTGATTTATCTCAGAACACGCAATCTTTGGTGGGAGTAACTCCCACCTTCAAGTGGGTCAAAGATCGTCCTTGGCGCTTATTTGCATTTGGCTTTGGTTCTGGCTTAAGCCCTCTTGGCCCGGGTACGGTTGGAACTCTTTGGGCTTGGATTGCCACCCTTACCTATCATATTTTTTATCCTAGTTTAGCCACTTCAGAAAGCATCGTGTTATTAATTGCCGGCCTGATTCTGGGCATAGTAGTATGCGGCTTAACGGGTAAAGAACTAGGTAAAACGGATCATGGCGGAATTGTTTGGGATGAAATTCTAGCTTTTTGGTTAATTTTGTTCTTTGTTATACCCTGCTCATGGATTGTGCAGTCCTTAGCATTCGTATTATTTCGTTTCTTTGATATTGCTAAACCTGGCCCGATACGCTTAGTAGATCTTTATTTTAAGGAATGGCAACCCAGCCCAAGACTGGAGCCATTTGCTGCTTGGATTCGTGGTTTTGGGGTGATGGTAGATGATTTATTCGCAGCCCTTGCTACCTTGATGGTTTTATCGATTCTCGTTCGCTTTGGAGTTATCTCACTATGAACCACGTTGCCAATGAACACGCTCTAGCTTTATCTCAGTTCCTAATTGATCATCATCTTCTTATCAGTACTGCTGAGTCTTGTACCGGTGGCATGGTATCTAGCGCGTTAACTGATCTTGCTGGTTCTAGTAATTGGTTTGATCGGGGCTTTGTAACCTACAGTAACCAAGCTAAGGTGGATAGTCTTGGGGTTCAAATGGATTTGATTCAAAATCATGGGGCAGTGAGTGAAGAAGTGGCTCGTGAAATGGCTATTGGCACAATTACTCACTCCAAAGCAAATATTGGTTTATCGATTACTGGAGTTGCAGGTCCAACTGGCGGCAGTCTAGAAAAACCTGTTGGTTTTGTCTGTTTCGGCTGGGCTTGGAGGCGAAATGGTGAAATTGAATCACATACTCAAGGTGTGCATCTTTTAGGATCTGACATTAGCATTACCGACTCAACCCGACATGTAGTGAGAATATTAGCTAGAGACTATGCTTTAAAAGTGCTCTTAATTCTTTTAAGAAAAATTTGAAAACGTTTGTCTTATTGTCTTGCAAATTGTATTAATGACTCCATACTCCCCTGATCCGCTTCGCGAAGAGCTGATAGGTAATTTTGACGAGTAATCCCAGGATTAGCTAATGAATGACTTCCTCCCCATGAAAACCTTTCTCCTCCGAGGCTCATGATTAAGGCATCTGCTAACAATCGAGCATGTCGTCCATTTCCGTTAGGAAAAACATGTATCCAGACCAGTCGATGATGAAAGCGAACCACAATTTCATCATTGGGCATCGATCGGTGTTCTATTTGGTAAGCGGTATCATCCAGTAAATTTTTAAGAGTCACTGAGATTTGAGACCAATCAATGCCTATATTCTTAGCGCTCTGTCTAAACTTTCCTGCCCAAAGCCATGTTTTGCTAAACATACGCTGATGCAAATCACGAACAAGGCCCTCATTCAATTTCAAGATGATGTTTTGACGCTTAACCCAAGTAGCACCCTCTAAAATATTCATTTCCTCCCAAGCATTTAATTCACCTTGCGTAGTGATGTGCTTCGGTATTAATCCAATAGCTTCATCCGGATCTAAGGGGGTTGCTCCGACTGGATATTGAAAGAGCATTACCAGAGATCCCTTCTTGGACCATCTAAAATTTCTTTCACTAATATCTGAAGTTGCTTTTGAGTTGCCTCCTCCTCTAAAGACTGATCCTCAAGACTCATCGAATGAGAAATTGGACGCAAACGTTCTTGTGCAACCGTCAGAGCTCGTTCCAATAAAATCTCCTTCAAAGGCATACGAGGGACTAAGGTATATTGCAACTCACAATCTAAAGCATTGGCTAATTTTCGAAGACTAGCTAGTGTAATCCGTTCATCAGCTTCAGATTTCTCAAGCTTGGCAATACTATGTGGTGTTACCTCTAGTTTGCGCGCTAAAGCTGACGCCGACATACCCAAAGACTCACGAATAGCTTTAACCCAACCAATACTTGGGCGAATTGGAGGCCGATGCTCCCTGATTTTTGCAAGTGTCAAATCCATTTGATGCAACTGTAAATTAGCGAATTTTTTATTCATATTTATACCTATAAGTATGTATTAATTATTGATTTTAATACTTTTAAGTATCAATATCAATATAAAAATATTACCTATAGGTATAAATTAGTGAATGATTATTTATCTTTTCATCTACAGTTTTAACAAAAAATCTTCGGGAGGAATCAAAAAAAACCTTAGTTTTCTTGTGCTTTATTTGGTTTACTTAAGGTTGAGGCAATCGAAACCACTCAGACAGATGCCAACTATTTAGCCTGATTAATCGCATCCCTAGTTTTTATTGCTTCTTTTCTCGCAGCTTCTGCAAAGTCTGTGCCACTACTGGCATATAAGATGGCTCTAGAAGAATTAATCATTAGGTTTTTACTGCGTCCAGCTTGCACCGTCGCTTCGATATCGCCGCCCTGTGCCCCAATGCCTGGTATTAACAGTGGCATATCGCCGACAATTTGCCGAACTTTGGCAATTTCTTCAGGAAAGGTCGCACCAACGACCAAACACATTTGTCCGTTGGTATTCCATTTAGTAGCTGCGTTGAAGGCCACCCGCTCATATACCGACATCAACTCACCACTGCCATCGGTGGTTTTTAGGAACTGGATATCAGATCCACCCGGATTAGACGTTCTACACAGGACAATGACGCCCTTACCTGCATATTTCAAATAAGGTTCCATGGAATCAAAACCCATATAGGGGTTTACGGTCACTGCATCAGCTTGATAGCGTTCAAAAGCCTCTACGGCATACTGCGTAGCAGTAGAACCGATATCTCCCCGTTTTGCGTCTAAAATGACAGGAACACTTGGATAATGGGTGTGAATATATTGTATTAACTGTTCTAGCTGGTCTTCAGCCCTTGTTGCAGCAAAATAAGCAATTTGGGGTTTGAAAGCACAAACTAAGTCAGCAGTTGCGTCTACAATATATCGGCAGAACGTAAAAATTGAATTTGCTTGACCTTGTAAGGAAATTGGAAACTTTTGTTGATCCGGATCTAGGCCGACGCATAGCATCGACTGATGTTTTTCAACGCAATCTTGGTACTTCTCTAAAAAAGAAGATCCATTATTAATAGTAGGTGAATTATTCAAAAGAATTAAATTAAATTGTTTTAATAACGATACTTTAAACTTTCTTTTAATTCTAGTTAAGAAGTAAATTTGAGGAAATGCAAAAT
>CANFME010000093.1 GCA_947448305.1 Burkholderiaceae bacterium | reverse complement strand
GCTTACCGCTATTTTGCTACTGCCAAAAGAAAATTTATTGTTGCCGATGCCCCTGGTCATGAGCAATATACGAGAAATTTAGTAACGGGTGCCTCTCAATCTGATGTTGCTGTGATTTTGATTGATGCCACTCGCGTAGATCTTACAACTAGTCCCCCAACCTTGTTAGATCAGACAAAAAGACATAGCGCAATAGTAAAGCTGTTAGGTATTCGACATCTGATCTTTGCTATCAATAAGATGGATTTAATAGGTTTTGATGAAGTCACTTTTCGACAAATTGAAACAGCTATTCTGGATCTTAAAAAGACCTTATCACTCGGTGAAACACAATTAATTCCGATGTCGGCCTTGTTGGGTGATAACGTCGTTCGTGGAAGTGATCAAATGCCTTGGTACTCAGGTCCCACCTTTATTGAGTATTTAGAAGACTTAGATGTTTCAAAAGATTCCTACATAACTGGTTTGCGTTTACCGGTGCAATATGTTGCAAGGCAGGACGGTAGTGCTAATGAAGATTTTAGAGGCTATCTTGGTCGAATAGAATCCGGAAAAATACAAAAAGGTCAAACTATTCAAGTTTTACCAAGTGGACATGAGGCTAAAGTGATCGAAATCCATGTTGGCAATGATCATGCCAACAATATTTCAGAAAATGGATCTGACCAGGCGATTACTGGTCAAGTAGTTACGATTTGTTTGGACCGTGATGTCGATGTTTCGCGCGGAGATATGATTGTTGCAAAGGCAAACTCTGATTCAGTTGAAGTTTCTCAGCCACATTTAGCAAAAAATATTATTGCTGATATTTGTTGGTTGGATCAAGATGCTTTATCTCTTGCTCGCAAATATATACTGCGTCATACTACTAATCAGGTATTTACAAAAATTAAGTCAATTGAAACGGTTCTAGATGTGAAAACCCTTTCTAATGGTTCGCAAACAAATCAAATGAAAATGAATGATATTGGTAAAGTACAACTCACTTTACAAAAGCCGATTGTGACGGATACGTTTAATCAAAATCCATTAACAGGCTCCTTTGTGTTGATTGATGAAAGTACTAATCATACGGTTGCCGCAGGAATGATTCGAGAGATTTTAGTTTGATTACTCCGTCCAATTCTTCTTTACAACAGTTGACTGATCTTCAAGCAAGATCAGTTGGGAAAGTTTACTTAATCGGTGCTGGACCTGGTGCGGCAGATTTAATCACTGTTCGCGGAGCAAAACTTTTAGCAAATGCTGACATTGTTTTTTATGATGCCTTAGTCGACCCTAGCATGTTAGAACTTTGCCCTCAAGCAAAGTTGGTACTCGTTGGTAAACGTTGCGGTAAATTATCTACTGCGCAAACTTTTATTTCTAAAAGATTAGTCGATGCCAGTGAACAGTTTAGTTTAGTAGTTCGACTCAAGGGGGGAGATCCGATGATCTTTGGTCGTGCGGATGAGGAAATTACAACTCTCAGAAAACATGGCGTACCTTTTGAAATAGTTCCAGGTATTACCTCTGCCTTAGCTGCAGCGGCTAGTATTGAACAGTCTCTTACCCTGAGAGGCGTATCGCGCAGTGTAGCGTTTGTAACCTTGGCTAAAGCAAAAGAAGAAGACGAGTCAACGGCAAATCATCCTACCCTATCAAACTTAGCAGATACGATGGTTTACTATATGGGTAAAAAAGATACCTCCACCATCGCTCTTGGGTTAATGAGTGCTGGTAAAGCAGCTGATACGCCGGCGGTGATTGTAGAGTCGATTAGTACTCCTGCAGAGCGAATCTTTAGAACTAACCTGTCAGAACTCGCTAATGGTGTAGCTCTGCCATGGTTGAGTGAAAACGCACCGGCTATTTTGGTGATTGGTGAGGCGCTTCGCACTCACTCAATCGACTTGCTCGAAGGTGAAACCCAGGATGGCTTGCAAAATCAGATCACTTTCACCAACAGCGCACGAAGCGCTTAAATCGATATTAGGGAATTTTAATTTCGCATCTTCCAGTAATACTGGAAAATCTTTGCGTAAGTGCCCCCCTTGACCAAAAAATACAGGAATAATTTTTATACCATGGATATTTTGGTTAACTAGTTTTTGAATTGCCTCCTCCAGACTTGGATTCATCATTTCTAAAAAAGCCAGTTCACATGGAATATCTGGGTGGGCTGATTGCCATAGTTCTTTTAAACGATCAAAGGGCTCGCGCCATCGAATATCTCTGGCGCCATGTCCAAAATAAATAATACCTGTTAGCGTCGTGACACCCATATTAAACCGCCGATTCCTAAAAGTAAGTAAATTGCTGGAGGAATAATAGCTGTGACAGGAGCTGTCCAGTCTGCTAGTAAACCCAAGTGTGAAAATAAAGTATTAAATAATTGAAAGCTCATCCCGAGCATGATTCCACCAAAGACTTTAATACTAATTCCGCCGGACCTTGCATGGAGATAGCCAAAAGGTAAGGCCAGACTGAGCATCACTAAAATAGTAAACGGATAGATGATTTTTTTCCAAAGAGCAATACTGTAGTTCTTACTGTCTTGTAAATTCTCTTGTAAATGAGTCGTAAATTTGATTAAGCTGCCAATCGACATTCTTTCAGGACTAATAGATAAGACCGAGAGAATTTCAGGAGTTACTTCAGATTTTAGTCGTTGGGTGGGTAACTTAATAGAACTTGCTTTATAACTGGTATCAAGATCAGTAGCACCAACTTGTTCTTTTACTCTTGTTTCTGTCACGTCCACTAAATTCCAAAAGCCTCTTTCATCGTAACTTCCAGAAGCAGCCTCTCGAATCACGATGAGGTAACGGTTCTCGTCAAACTCGTACATCCTAATCCCGATAATTTCTGCACGATTTTTAATCGTATTGACGTTCACAAAGCGTACACCTGGGAGAAGAGGACCTGGTCCATCGGGATCTTGTAACTTATCTTTTACCCACGTACCAGATTTGAAATTTAGCCCAGTTGCTGAGCCCACTGCGTTTGACCTAATTTCTTCGGCCTTGGTGTCACAATACGGGCCGACGATTTCACTCAACAACAAAGTAAAAAGAACAATCGGAATGCCAACTTTAAACAGCGTCCAAAGTCCTTTCGGAATATTTAAACCTGCCATTCTTAAGATGGTAAATTCAGATTGACTCGCCATCTGAGCAAAAACATAAATCGAACCAATTAATCCAGCAATTGGAATAATTTCAACCAATCTTCCAGGTGCCTTCAAGACTATATGGATAAACGCTAAATAATTATTATAGTTACCTGTTAGGGAATTAATTTCATTGAGGTAGTCAAAGAAAATAAATAGGGAAATAAGGGCAAAGAGAATGAAAGCAAAAATTAGATAAATCTGCCTAGCTAAATATTGCTCGTAAATTTTAGGAAACAGTATGGAGAGCATTATATTTTTGTCCCACCTGGAATTTGTCTTTTCCACCAAACAATTGAAGGGTTTAATCGGTGATTGACTAATAGAATCGCAGTGATGAAAGCCAGTACATGAAGTGGCCAAACTGCGTTCGTAAAGCTTTCTTTGGAGTCAGAAACCAAAGTTTGAGAAATATTGAGCAAATTACTATAAATAAGGTAAATCAAAACAGCATAAAGGAGTGCTATGTAGTTACCCCTTCTTGGGTTTACATAGGCTAAGGGGACGGCAATTAAAATCAGTCCTAAAGCCATTAAAGGCAAGCCGATACGCCACAACAACTCCCCCTTTGCTATTGGGGAAGGCGTTTCAAGTAGTTCTATAGTTGGTGTTTCTTTGGAACTTAAATTAACGGGTGATTGGGCTTTTTTTTCAATATCAACTGTATATTTTTTAAATTCTAATATCTTAAAATCACCCTCAGTTGGCTTACCCTCGTATCGGCGACCATTAAAAATTTTTACTACTTTAGTACCGTCCGGTAAGTTTTCAATATAACCGGACTCAGACATGGCAACGGTAAGGCGTTGGTTACGAAAGTCTGTAACAAAGACATTTTGAATCTCATTTGAAATAGTATTGATCTTTTCCACAAAAAAGACTCGGCCTGAGTTGGCTGATTCAAAAAATTGCCCAGGAACAATCATTGAGGCCTCATCTCGACCTTTAAATTTTTGAGTAATTTCGGTGGTTTTTGCGTTTGACCAAGGCCAAATGAAAAGCGACATAGCTGTAATGATAACTAGCCAAGGGAAGGCAAAGCGCAAAACTGGGTAGTAGAGCATTTTGAGGCTTAAGCCACTAGCGTACCAAACGACCATTTCTGAATCTTTATGCCAGCGAATCAAGACAAAAATAATGGCAATAAAAATAGAAACTGACAAAATTACAGCAATATAACCAATCATTGCTAACATAATGAGTATGATGACATCTTTAGGGCTGACAGAACCAGTTGCGGCAAAACCCAAGATTCGAATGACTAATGTAGTCATCATGATGGTGATTAAAACCAAAAAGACACCGCCCGTAGTGTAGGAGAGTTCTTTTCTTAAGGCTTTTTCATAAATCATGATGCTGTAGAGTGGATAATATAATTTTAATTAAATGATTTTTAACGAACGGCAAAAGAGTATGCAAACAAAATTTAATACTAAAGTTTTCGCTGATGGTCCTAATCGCTTGCACTTGCAATTACAAACAACTTCAGATTGCATTGTAATTCCATTTGCATTTGTTGATTTAGCAAAAAATAATAACCTTGGCCCCCATTTTAAACATTTAGATGAATCTTTAGATGGTGCGATTTCATTTGCTATGGAACGGCGGGACTTTACAGGTAAATTAGGTGAGACTTTATTATTAAATCAACAACAGTCTTGGATTGCAGAAGGGATTAAAGTCCCTCGTATTTTATTAGTTGGTGCTGGTGACATTTCAGAAACTGAAGCAATTTCAGATGCGAAGATATTGCAAGACTTCCTTAAAGCAAGTAGGGCAGCTATCAAAGCCTTGCAAACTACCCAAGCTCAATCTTGCTTGTGGCTCCTAGATAGCGGCTTTAGTGCAGCTTTCCAGTCTTCCTCGGTTGATTTTATTCGCCATTCTATCCTGTTATTTGAAGAAAATTACTATCGATTTAGCCAGCGTTTCGATCACCTTAAATCTTATAAATTGGATAGTTTCTCACCAGCTTTAAAATCAGTGACATTTGCTTGTTCAAGTAAAAATGAAAAGCAAACAAAGGACTCAATTAAAGTCAGTGCAGCCATTGCTCTCGGAATGGGATTGACTAAAGATTTAGCTAACTTACCGCCTAACGTTTGTAATCCATCGTATTTGGCAGAAATAGCAATCAATTTAGGGAAAGATTCAACCCTTAAAGTTCAAGTTTTAGAGAAGAAAGACCTAGAAAAACTTGGCATGGGTGCTTTTTTAGCAGTTAGCCAGGGATCAGCGACTCCACCTAAATTTATTATCATGCAACACCTTGGTGGGATTGCGAAAGAAGCACCTATAGTATTAGTTGGAAAAGGTATTACATTCGATACAGGCGGAATTTCTTTGAAGCCTGGCGAGGGTATGGATGAAATGAAATACGATATGTGCGGAGCCGCTTCAGTCTTTGGCACGATGCTCGCAATTACAGAAATGAAACTCAAAAAGAATGTCATCGGGGTGATTCCGACTTGCGAAAACATGCCTTCAGGGATTGCTTCAAGACCTGGAGATATTGTGAAAACAATGTCTGGAAAAACCGTAGAGATTTTAAATACCGATGCGGAAGGTCGTTTGATTCTGTGTGATGCATTGACCTATGTGGAAAGATTTAAGCCACGTACCGTGATTGATATTGCTACCCTTACAGGAGCATGCGTGATTGCTTTAGGTTCAGTTCATTCTGGGCTTTTTACCAAAGATGAGAAAGTAAGTCGTGACCTAGTTGAAGTCGGTAAATTGACATTAGACACCGTTTGGCCAATGCCTCTAGATGATGCTTACCAAGAGCAATTGAAATCGAACTTTGCTGATATGGCAAACATTGGGGGACGTCCTGCGGGTAGTGTTACAGCAGCATGTTTCTTAGCTAGATATACAGGAGCTTACACTTGGGCTCATTTAGATATCGCCGGAACAGCATGGAAGTCAGGAGCAAATAAAGGGGCAACTGGAAGACCAGTACCATTATTAACTGAATACCTACTACGTCATTAAGATTCATTGTGGCTAAAGTAGATTTTCATAGTCAGGTAAAAGACAAAGTTCATTACGCTTGCCGGTTAATTCGCAAGGTTATTTCGCTATCTTCTGAAAACGAACCTTTTCAGAAGATCGTGGTGCTCGCTTCACAGGAAGTTCTTCAAGATTTGAATGAGAAGCTATGGACTTTTAGTGCGGATGATTTTTTACCGCATGCCTTTTTGGATGACGACGCGTTTGAGTTGTGTCCGATTATCCTAGTTGAACTTTCTGATGAGAATAGGATTGATCAGTTATCCCACCAAGATGTATTGATTCATCTTGGTCAAAATCCTTTAGAACGAATTGAAGTATTTACGCATCGATTTAAGCGAGTAGTTGAAGTGGTTTCGATCGAAAATACAGATTTACTGGCAGGGCGAGAGAGATATAAAAAATATCGAGAACTCGGCATCGAGCTGCAAAATTTTGACCAAAAAGGAGCCTGATGATTCATCCGCAGTTTGACCCAATAGCTATTCAAATAGGTCCTTTAGCGGTTCATTGGTATGGACTTATGTATTTGATGGCCTTTATGCAATATTTGTTTCTCGGTCGTCTGCGCGTTAAGCAACCCCAAATGCAGAAAAAAGGATTTATCGCTCAAGACATTGAAGATCTTCTTTTTTATGCAGTTTTAGGCGTGATTTTGGGTGGCCGTTTAGGGTATTGTTTTTTCTACCTACCGAGCTATTATTTTGCTAATCCACTCGATATTTTCAAGGTATGGCAAGGTGGCATGGCTTTCCATGGTGGTTTTTTAGGTGTCATTATCGCCATTGCTTGGTTCGCAAAAAAGCGTGGATTACAATTTTTTACAGTTGCAGACATGATTGCCCCATTGGTTCCCTTTGGCCTTGCCTTTGGAAGGATAGGTAATTTTATAAATGGAGAGTTGTGGGGGCGTTCAACCACAGTTTCTTGGGGAATGGTTTTCCCTCAGGCTGGGGACCAACTTTTAAGGCATCCTTCCCAGTTATATCAATTTGCTGGTGAGGGAGTTCTTCTAGGACTGCTCCTTTGGTTCTATTCAAGGTACCCAAGAAAAATTGGACAAACCTCGGGTGTCTTTGCCTTAGGTTATGGAATATTTAGATTTTTAGTTGAGTTTACCCGGGAGCCAGATCGCTTTTTAGGAACCTTGTCATTAGGGTTATCCATGGGACAATGGCTATCCTTGCCGATGATAGTGTTGGGAATTTATCTCTTATTTAGAAAAACCTCCTAGATTGTTGCAGTTTTATGTAAGATAGGTCGAATTAGATTATTTTGTTGTAAATTAATCACCTACTTTAGAAAAAACCAATGGCAATTTTGCAAAAATTAGCTCAAGTACGTTCTCTATCTAGAGCCATCAACGCGGCTACAAAATTACTTACCGAAAGAGGTGAGGCCAATTCTGTCAGCATGGCGAATGAAATCTTAACTCAATACAAATTATTGAGTGAAGATCAAAAGATAAGTTTTTACCAAGCCTTGGCTACTAAATTTAATCCCAATCCTGAAATAGTATTGAAGGTTGCTCAAGACTATGCAAAAGATCCCAATTCCAAAAATTTAATTCAATTAACTAAGGTCACAGAGCCGCCAAGGCAAGAGTTACTCCGTAGAATTAATCGAGTAGAGGGTGGTACTAAGGAAATTGTGGCGATGCGTCGTCACCTGATTAAAGTATTAGGTAAAAAACCTGACTTATATCCTCTTGATTTTGACATACATCATTTATTTGTTTCATGGTTTAATCCAGGCTTTTTGAAAATGCATCGGGTCGATTGGAATTCTCCGGCTCAGATTCTTGAAAAGATTATTCAGCATGAAGCCGTGCATGAAATCGATGGGTGGGATGATTTAAGAAGACGTCTTCAGCCTGATAGAAGGTGCTTTGCCTTCTTTCATCCGCAATTAAAAGATGAACCATTAATTTTTGTGGAAGTTGCCTTGGTACCAGAAATTTCTGGTGCGATTGGCCCTCTAGTCGATAAAAAATCTGAAACAGTCAATCCGTCTCAATTTAAAACTGCCGTTTTTTACTCAATTAGTAACTGTGAACCTGGATTAAAAGGTGTTTCCTTAGGTAACTTTTTAATTAAACGCGTTGCAAGTTATCTCAAAGAAGAATTTCCAAGTTTAAAAAATTTCGTTACCTTATCCCCATTACCAGGATTTATGGATTGGGTGATTGCTGGAGCGAATCTTGGGGAACCTAGCATTTCTGCTCAGGCAAGTGAGAAAATTAATCATGCCTTGCAAGTTCTTAATCTAAAGGAAAAGTCTTGGCCCGAAAGAGTCTCTAGCGGTTGGCATCCAACAACTGCATCTGAAGAAGAAAAAAATGCATTGATGCAATTATGCGCTCATTATTTAACCACCCTTACTGTGCGCAAAGGTGGTAACGCAGTAGCTAAATTCCACCTAGGTAATGGGGCTAGACTGCACAGAATTAATTGGGCGGGAGACGTGTCGAAAAAAGGATTAAAACAATCCGCTAGTCTTATGGTGAATTATTTATATGACTTGGAAAAAATCGAAGAGTACCACGATCGCTTTGTTAAGGGCGAGGTTATTTACTCAAGACCTGTTGGACAAATGCTATAAATTTAAAATTCAAGGAAGAGTTTATGAAAAAAAATCTTAAAAAAATCCACTTTATAACGATGCTTTTATTCGGTATATTTACCTTATTCAATCAAGCTTCTTGGGCGAATGATCCCAACTGGCCATCAAAACCAATTAATATAATTGTGCCCTTTCCAGCTGGAGGCGGTACGGACGCTTTTGCAAGACCACTATCGGCAGTATTGACAAAACAATTAGGCAAGCAAATTGTGATTGATAATCGTGGTGGAGCGGGTGGTACCTTAGGAGCCAGCATTGCAGCTAAAGCTCCGAATGATGGCTATAATTTTTTCATGGGTGCTGCGCATCATGCAATTGCACCGTCAGTTTATCCAAAATTAGATTACGATATTGAAAAAAGTTTTATTCCGATGATGCTCATTGCAGCGCCTCCTCAAGTGATTGTTGTAACTCCAAAATTACCTGTTAATGATTTAAAGGGACTGGTTAGCTACATGAAGGTTAATCCAGGAAGACTCAATTACGGTAGTGCTGGTAATGGTAGTTCCCACCATTTAGCTGGTGAGCTATTTAAGATGCAAACGAAAACATTCATAACCCATATTCCATACCGTGGTGCTGGACCTGCGTTAGCTGATCTGATGGCTGGGCAGGTAGACATCATGTTTGATGGCTTAGGTTCCTCAGCGCAGCATATTAAAAGTGGCAAAATCAAAGCTTTAGCAGTTGCCTCTGAGAAAAGAGTGCCTGCTTTTCCAAATCTTCCTACCGCGACTGAAGCAGGAGTGCCTGGTTATGTAGTCAGCACCTGGTACGGTCTTTGGGCGCCAAAAGATACTCCGAAAGAAATAGTTGATAAAATGACAGCAGAAGTCACCAAGGCAATTAACTCTCCAGAGTTAAAAGATATTTGGATGAATAACGGTTCAGAAACCCCAAATTTGACGGGAGATAATTT
>CANFME010000092.1 GCA_947448305.1 Burkholderiaceae bacterium | reverse complement strand
GTCGCCGCAGCTTCTGCTTTTTGGGAATATTGGGTAAGACTCACTTGTTCATTATTCCAATAAATTTGACTGTTTTTATCGATTGAAACTTGAATCATTTCTGGTTTTGCAGCACTCACAGAACTACTTGCTTTAGGGAGTTCAATTTTGACAGAATGTTGAATGACAGGTAGGGTAACGATAAAAATAATCAATAGAACCAACATCACATCCACAAAGGGTGTCATATTGATTTCGGCCATTAATCCTTGGTCGTCGTTGTCGGAAGAATTACTAAATGCCATATTAACTCCTCTTGTCAGTTGAAGTAGTCATCATGAAGGTGTGTAAGTCCTCAGCGAAATGTTTTAACTCATTTACTAAGTCTCGGTTGGCTTTATTGAGGGCGTTATATCCAAGCACTGCAGGAATCGCAACAGTAAGGCCCAACGCCGTCATTACTAAAGCCTCACCAATGGGACCTGCAACTTGATCTAAGGAGGCTGAACCTGTTAAGCCAATCACCATCAGCGCATGATAAATACCCCAAACGGTACCAAAAAGACCAATAAACGGAGCAGTAGCCCCAGTAGAAGCTAAAAATGCGAGACCATTTTGCAAACTCTTAATAATGGCATCAAGCTCTGATTTGATGGCACTTGCCAACCAATCTTGGGCAGTTAAATGTTTTGATAAAGATTTATTCGTTACCAAAGCCTCCGTTGATTCGCGATGCTCTTGAGTGATGCGGTAAGCAGTAATCGCCAACTGCTGAAAAGGGTTAATATCTGGTTTGGTAAAGTAATTTAAACCATCTTGCCACGAAGTCTGTTTCCAAAATCCACCTACTTCTTTGCTGAGAGATTTAATTTTCCAAAGATGAATTAATTTTGTAATCAATACAAACCATGAGCCAATTGACATCAGCAAAAGTAAGATAGCAACGAAATGGGAAATAGTATCTCCTGATGCCCAAAAATGAGAGATGCCAAATTCTGATGAGGTGGTAGTGGGATTCATAATTTTTTCTCAGTTAATATTTTAGTTCAACGGTTCATTTCAAATTTAATGGATATTCCAGCACTTACTTTCGTGGGGATGCCATCCACTAAATAAGGGTCAAAGCGAATTCTTGAGCATAATTCTTCAGCTGCTTTATCTAGGCGTTTAAAACCACTTGGCCGAATTACTTCAGTCCTAGAAACGTAACCTTTTTCGTCAATATAAAGAACTACACCAACCATGCCCTGTTCACCAATGTCTTTTGAAATTCTAGGGTAAAAAACATTCGTGTCTGGTTTGTAAACCATTTTTAATTGGCTTAGTTTTACTGAACCGCCCTCAACACCCACATCGGTGGTGCTCGGAGATTGCGCTGCTTTACTTACAGGGGCTGCAGTTTTCGCGTCTTGTGTGCTGGTTGTGGGATCAGGTGCTGTTTCAACAACTGTTTTTTTCTGGGGAGTTTCTTTGATAGGCTCAGGTGAGGGCGTACTAGATGGTTTAGCCTTTTCTGGCGCTATCGATAAAACCTTAGGTTTTGGGGTTGGTTTTTCAGGTGTTTGGGTTTCTTCTTTTTTTGGGGCTGGAGGCTTCGGAGAACTTGGCGATGGTACTAACTCTGCCTGTAACATTTCAATCTTTTCTAAAACAGGACGCGATTGATCCTTGAGCTCAAGCAAGATAAATAAGAGCGCATGCCCTGTAATAATTGACAGCAAAATAACTGAATCACGGAGGAGTTTTAGGCTGAGCTGCATTAGATGGAGATTGAAGATGCCTTGATCTGTATCGTTGGATTAAGAGCCTGAATGAGTTGGTTAGTTTGTTTTAGGATCAAATTAGCATCACCTGTTGTGAATAATTTTACCTCTGTCGTTCCTTCTTTGGGCTCTAAATGTGCTTTTCGACCTAATTGTTGAATGATTGCTGCGCTAGTATCAATAAGGTGCAGTTGATTACCAAATTTTTTGTGGATGAGAGGAATCAGAAAGGGGTAGTGAGTACAACCCAGAACTAAGGTATCCGCACCGAAATCTAGAATCTTTTGTACATAATCGGTAATTAGTTTTTCAAGTTCTGGATGATTCAAATCCCCACGCTCGATGAGTGGCACTAGTCCAACACCAGCTTGGCTAATAAATTGGCAATCACCTACTAATGAATCGAGTAAATGCTTGAATTTTTCGCTAGATAGGGTACTTTGAGTGGCTAAGACACCAATCTTTTTTTTCGGACTGAGAGCCGCAGCGGGTTTGATACCTGGTTCTACACCGATGATAGGGCTATCTAGAAAACGTTCTCTGATGATTGCAATTGCCTGAGCTGTTGCGGTATTACAGGCTACGACAACCGCCTCGCAATGTTGCTCTTCAATTAACCAAGTACAAAGTTTTAAGCTTCTATTTGTAATCCACTCATCAGGACGCTCACCATAAGGTGCGTTTGCTGAGTCTGCTAAATAAATATATTCATGGCCCGGAAATTGGCGCAAAGCCTCGTTTAGAACTGAGAGTCCGCCAATACCCGAGTCGAATACGCCAATCTTAGTCAATGAGTAGCTTGGTTTTATGAGTGATTACGATTTACAAGACCTTGACTGGAATTTTACCAATCTTTGCTTGCCATTCTTTTGGCCCAGTATTGTGTACTGAGGTACCTTTTGAATCCACTGCAACCGTTACAGGCATATCTTTTACTTCGAACTCATAAATTGCCTCCATACCCAAATCGGCAAAACCAACCACTTTGGCAGTCTCAATGGCTTTCGAAACTAAATAAGCAGCACCACCTACGGCCATTAAATAGGCTGCTTGATGCTTTTTAATTGCCTCAATAGCGGAAGGCCCACGTTCTGCTTTACCAATCATGCCGATAAGTCCTGTGTTAGCAAGCATCATTTCTGTAAATTTATCCATTCGGGTGGAAGTCGTAGGGCCTGCTGGACCAACTGCCTCATCACGAACTGGATCTACCGGACCAACGTAGTAAATAATTTTATTTTTAAAATCAACTGGGAGTGGCTCACCTTTTGCAATCATTTGTTGGATGCGTTGGTGGGCAGCGTCACGACCAGTAAACATTTTGCCGTTTAGCAATAAAGTCTGACCAGGTTGCCAACTAGCAACTTCTTCAGGAGTTAAAGTATCAAGGTTAATTCTTTTAGATTTTTCAGTGTCAGCTTTCCAAGCTACATCTGGCCAATCATCTAAGTTTGGTACTGGGAGAATTGCAGGACCTGCACCGTTTAAATGAAAATGAATGTGACGCGTTGCGGCGCAGTTAGGAATCATGGCAACTGGAAGGGACGCTGCGTGAGTTGGGTAATCTAGTATTTTCACATCCACGACAGTAGTCAGACCACCAAGGCCTTGCGCGCCAATCCCTAATGAATTAACTTTGTCAAACAGTTCTAAACGTAACTCTTCAACTTTATTTTGTGGGCCATTTTCAATTAAGTCGTGAATATTGACAGGATCCATCAATGATTCTTTGGCAAGTAGCATGGCTTTTTCTGGGGTACCACCGATTCCAATACCTAGAATTCCTGGAGGACACCAACCAGCACCCATCGTTGGTAATGTTTTTAAAACCCAATCTACGATTGAGTCAGACGGGTTGAGCATTACTAACTTGCTTTTGTTCTCTGATCCGCCACCTTTTGCTGCACAAATAACATCGACCGAATCACCTTCAACGATTTCATAATGAATCACAGCTGGAGTATTGTCTTTGGTATTCGTTCTTTTACCTGCAGGATCTCTCAAGATGGAAGCTCTTAGGGGGTTGTCATGGTTCCCATAAGCGCGTCTTACTCCCTCATTGACCATATCCGTCACGTTCATCTTGGCGTCCCACTGGACATTCATACCCACTTTGAGAAACACGACGGCAATCCCTGTATCTTGACATAAGGGGCGTTTACCTTCTGCGCACATCCGACTATTTGTTAAAATTTGTGCAATAGCATCTTTCGCTGCTGGACTTTCTTCACGATCGTAGGCTTTGCCCAAGGCTTGAATGTAATCAAGGGGGTGATAGAAGGAGATGTACTGAAAGGCGTCAGCAATACTTTTAATAAAGTCTTCTTGTCGGATTATTGTCATAGTAGGAATTAAAGAGGGTTTATATTAGTAAAAAGAAATTAAATTGAATAAACAAAAACTTAAACAACGTTTCAATTTTAATGGTTTTATATCTAACATCTTAAAAACTGCATTTTTATAAAAAATGATGGTTTATATGGATGTCAAAATGACAAACAAAGTTGTATTCTTTATTGGTTAGTTACTTATATTATAGGAGAGAAGCATGTCTGGAATGTCTCAAATGTTAGTTGAAGATCGCCTTTTTCAACCACCTAAAGCTTTTTCTAAAAAAGCTGCCATTTCGAGTATGAAGCAATACAAAGCGATGTGTCAGGCTTTTGAAAATGATTTTGATGGCACTTGGGCGAGATTAGCTAGAGAGACCCTATATTGGAAAAAACCTTTTAAGACCGTTTTAGATGAGTCTGAGGCGCCATTTTATAAATGGTTTTCCGAAGGTACAACAAATGCTTCATATAACTGTACTGATCGAGTCATTAAGGCTGGGTTAGGGAACAAGACAGCGATTATTTTTGAATCTGATGCAGGTGAAGTTACACATGTTACTTATCAAGAGTTACATGAGAGAGTCTGTAAATTTGCGAATGGCCTAAGAGGGCTTGGTATTGGTAAAGGCGACCGCGTTGTCTTATACATGGCAATGTCTATTGAGGGAGTCGTTGCGATGCAAGCTTGTGCGAGAATCGGTGCAACGCATTCGGTTGTTTTTGGTGGTTTTTCTGCTAAATCTTTAGTTGAAAGAATTCTTGACGTTGGTGCCACAACGGTTATTACTGCTGATGAGCAAATGCGTGGTGGAAAAAAATTACCACTTAAAACGATTGTTGATGAGGCCCTCGAATTAGGTGGTAAAGATATTGTAAAAAATGTCATTGTTTATAAGCGTACTGGTTCTGAGGATGTACCTTTTACCCCAGGTCGTGATCATTGGATGCATGATGTCTCTGCAAAACAATCAAAAAAATGTGAGCCAGAATGGGTTGAGGCAGAACATCCTCTTTTTGTTCTCTACACATCAGGTTCGACTGGCAAACCAAAGGGAGTAGTGCACGCTACAGGTGGTTATCTTTTGTGGGCTAGTCTCACGATGCAATGGACTTTTGATATACGTCAAAAAGATGTTTTTTGGTGTACAGCAGATATTGGTTGGATTACTGGTCACAGTTATATTGCTTATGGTCCCTTGGCCGTTGGTGCTACTCAAATTGTTTTTGAGGGACTTCCAACCTATCCAAATGCTGGTCGTTTTTGGGATATGATTGAGCGGCATAAAGTCAGTATTTTTTACACTGCACCGACTGCAATTCGTTCATTAATTAAAGCCGTCGACTTAAATCCTGCGGCCCATCCAACAAATTACAACTTAAGTAGTTTGCGATTACTTGGCTCTGTTGGTGAGCCGATTAACCCAGAAGCTTGGATGTGGTACCACAAAAATGTCGGTGGTGAGAAATGTCCTATTGTTGATACCTTTTGGCAAACTGAGACGGGTGGTCATATGATTACACCGTTACCAGGTGCTACTCCACTCGTTCCAGGTTCTTGCACCTTACCACTGCCGGGCATTATGGCCGCAATTGTAGATGAGGCAGGACATGATTTGCCAAATGGACAAGGTGGAATTTTAGTGGTGAAAAAGCCATGGCCATCGATGATTAGAACAATTTGGAATGACCCAGAGCGCTTTGTGAAGAGCTATTTTCCGGCTGACCTTGGCGGGAAGTTATACCTTGCAGGTGATGGTTCCATCAGAAATAGTGAAACAGGCTACTTTACAATTACTGGTCGAATTGACGATGTTTTAAACGTGTCAGGGCATCGGATGGGTACCATGGAAATTGAATCGTGCTTAGTTGCTCATCATGATGTTGCAGAAGCAGCTGTTGTAGGTCGTCCTGATGATTTAACGGGTGAAGCAATTGTTGCTTATGTAGTTCTAAAAGGGGCAAGACCTGAGGGAGAAGATGCTCAGAAAAAAGCATTGGAACTACGTAATTGGGTGAATAAACAAATTGGTCCAATTGCAAAACCAAAAGAAATTCGTTTTGGGGATAATCTGCCGAAAACACGTTCTGGAAAAATCATGAGAAGACTTTTGAGGGTTTTAGCAAAAGGTGAAGATATTACCCAAGATACTTCTACTTTAGAAAATCCTGGGATTTTGGAACAACTTAAGCAGGCTGTTTAATTTTTAGATGAGTGAAGTTGGGTTTGTAAAATAAGAAATTTTTTGAAATTTGAAACTCAACGTATAATACATTGTCCCACGGAAGGGTGGATGAGCGGTTTAAGTCACACGCCTGGAAAGCGTGCGTAGGTTAATCGCCTACCGCGGGTTCGAATCCCGCCTCTTCCGCCAGTAAGATGAAAAGTGCCACTTTAATGAAGTGGCACTTTTTTTTGGCTGAGCCTTATATTGAGAGGATCAAAATGATTTTCCCCATAGAGAAAGATTTGTCAATTTAAAAAATAATTTGATTGCCCAAACCTTATTAAAATCCATTACATGATAAAAATTGTCTTAGTTTTAGTTTCTATTGTTCTTTGCTTTTTATTTTGGAGCAGGTTTTTAAGCTGGAGTTCATTTTTGAAGGTTCTTCCTATATCAATTATTTCGGTAATAATCTTTTCTATAGTAATTGGAATAATCACAAACTACCGTGCACAAGAAACAAAAGAAATTGTTATTGATAAACAGCCGACACTTGAAATCAGACGAGAAGGTTTTGTTAAAAGACATCCTCAATACGCAAAAAAATGTGCTACTGGCGATATTAATGCAGCATATGATTGTTCCTACGAAAGTTTAAATTGGGATAGTTCAATCGATGAGGCGATAGAAGCTGAAAAAAATAAAAAAGATCTTCCATTACCTCTAGTAGAAAAATTAGAAAATGATCGGATATGTCAGCATTTCATGGGCGAAGAGGCATACGATGAAGAACGAGCAAAGTTTATTCAAAGTAGTCTAAAAAAGTATTGCTCAAATGGAACCTTACGTTATTGGAAAAAATCAGCCTCTTCGCAGTAAATGAGGAATAGGGATTAATCCGACAAGATCTGATAACTTCTCTGGTCAATCTGTTTAATTAAGTCGTGCCATCCGATTGCTTGGCACTCGAACCTCAAATCATTGCCTTCACCCCCAAAGATGATTTGTGGCACTAATGTTTCCGTAGACTGAATTTTTTTCCAGTGCAACACATTTTTACACCAATCCATTTGGAATGTTGATCCGGACTTTACCTCAATTGCCTGCAATCCGTCAGAGGTATCACGAATGATATCCATCTCAAAACCTGAATGATCTCGCCAAAAATAGAGATCTGTTGAGTTACCTTGATTGAATGTTTCTTTTAATAGTTCAGTGACAACCCAATTTTCAAATAGATGTCCTCTTGATGGATGAATATCTAATTGCTTTATCTCCTTAATGCCAAGTAACCATGCCATGAGCCCTGTATCCATAAAATATAACTTGGGTGTTTTAACTAGTCTTTTTCCGAAGTTATTGTAATAAGGATGAATGACTTTGACGACATAGGTTGCCTCTAAAACACTCATCCATTGTTTTGCTGTAACGGATGAAATATCACAATCATTAGCTAGAGAGGATAAGTTTAATAATTGCGCTGACCTCGCAGCACATAATCTTAAAAAGCGCTGAAATCGATTTAAGTCTTTAATCGCTAATATATTCCTAATATCTCGCTCAACATAGGTTGCTACATAGTTAGAAAACCAATCGTTCGTACTGATTTTTCGATCATATAAAGCAGGGTAGCCTCCCTTTAATAAGAGTTCATTTAGTGACTTTGGTAAGGCATTGCCTAATAATTCATTTCCTGCGAACGGTAATAGCTCTAAACGTCCAACTCTACCTGCAAGTGATTGATTCATTTTTGACATTAAGTCTAGTTGGGCTGAGCCAGTTAAGACGAAGTCCCCCATAATTTTTCGATCATCTACTAAGGTTTGTAACCAGGATAATAGTTCCGGACAGCGTTGAACCTCATCTAAAATAGCGCCATTTTCAAAACGAGCTAAAAAGCGTTTAGGGTCGTTGATGGCAAAGTTCCGTTCATCTAAATTTTCAAGGCTTACATACGGTTTTTCATGAAAAAATGCTTTGGCAAGCGTTGTTTTTCCCGATTGACGTGGTCCAGTGATTGCAATAATCGGAAATCCTTCACTTAGTCTTGACAATGTAGAAGATGCTTTTCTTGGAATCATATAATTTATGTAAAATTTAAGTTGTGAATTTAAATTTTACATAAATTCTGTAATCTATTCTCTAATAAAATAAAAGATATCTAATTCTATCCAACGAATCTTGGGGAGTATTGGGAAATAATCGCTTAACTTTGAAAAATCTCTGGAAAGTCTGCGACTTTTGGTATTTCTTTTTGTCAGAACTTTACAGATTGTTGACTGTAGGTGGGGGATTTCCCCCCCCACATTCCTTGATCGTTATTAGTTGCAGATTTTTTACTTCAACGATGTAACTACTAGATTGGTATGGCTACAACGGCACATCCATGCACCATCATAATAAATGTAAGGCAGATTATTAGTTTTATAGGAACTCCTTAAGTGAACTTTTAATATACTCCCAATAAACTTGCTTTAGAACTGTTAATGATGCTTTTAAATAGAAACTAAAAATATAAATGGCTAAGTTCTCTACCGCACTGAAAGCTATTAAATTCCCCTCCAAAATGAATTCTTATCTATAAAGAATGAGGAGTATTAAAATGAAAAACAACTTAGTGGTAGTAACCATAGTTTCTGCAGTAGCAACAGTTGGTTTTCTTGGAACGGCCCAAGCTCAGTCAAAGTTCGAGGGTTTTTACGGTCAAGTAGGCGTAGGATATGAAAATACCCATCCATCGCTTTCTTATGGGAATGTCAATGTTACTGGCACAGGACCTGCGGTAGGAAGTTATCCAATGTCTTCGACAGTTGGAAATTCAAATAGCTTTGCAGGTACAGTAACAGCGGGATTTTTCTTTCCTGTTAATAAAGATTTTTTCTTAGGTATTGGAGCTGAATATTCACCTATTGCGGGAAACTCACAAAACTTTAGTGCAAATAGTTCTGGTTTGACAGCGAATGGTCAATACAACAAAGAGAACTCTTACAATATTTTCTTATCACCAGCAATTCCAATTGGTGACGATGGAATGATTTATGCCAAAGCTGGTTATACAGTCGCATCAGTTAAATCCCAGTATTCTGGCGGTAACTCAACTACTGATGGCTTAAATGGATATTCAATAGGGCTAGGTTATAAACAGATTATTCAAGGTGGCTTTTATGGCTTTGGAGAAATTAATTATGCTAAGTACATGGATAAAACAATCAATCAAGTTGCCACAATCGGTACTTATAACTTATCACAAGACACCACGATGAGTGCCTCTACCTATAATTTATTAATCGGTATTGGTTACAAGTTCTAAAGCAGTCTTAATACCTTTTGCAATTGCAAGGCGAGGTTTAGGCTTTTCTGAAAAGCTTGCTAGTCGCAACGGCCTTGTGCCAATTCGAAATGGTTCTCATCTCACTTTCTCGCTACCTGTAAGGAATCGCAAGAAACATGTATGGAACCACTGGCAAGCGATTCGGAAGAGTGTCACAGCAGCGCACAAAGCGCATGCGCGGTTAGGATTGTCAAAAACCAATCCTAAACCCCTAAGGTCAATTAGGCCCTTAGGCAGTTCATACT
>CANFME010000091.1 GCA_947448305.1 Burkholderiaceae bacterium | reverse complement strand
CACTACCCAAGCCCTTAATCCAAAAATCAGTTGAGCCAGTAGCAACAAAATTATCAACACCTTCAGTAAGAACGACAGTAGTACCATTCCAAACCGCATTAACGGATATGGTTTGTGCAGTTTTTCCACCATGACCATCAGCGACTTGAACTTGAACCTCATAACTCAGATCACTATTTGTGTCTGTAGGAGCAACAAAATTAGTGGGATTGTTAAGAGTTAGCGCACCCGTGGTTTGGTTAATACTAAATAAGGCTTGATCAGCGCCGCCAACGATGCTGTATTTGAGCAACCCTACATCATTAGTATCAATATCCGTTGCATTGACTGTAGTGATCAAAGCTGGAGAGTATTGATCAATCTGAATGGTTGCTGTAGCTAGACCACCATTCGAAACAATTACTGGTCCATCATTAATACCATTGACTGTGACATTAATAACATGGGTAGTACCATCTAACTCAGTAATAGTAATAGCATCTGTTACCTTATCAGCGAAACCAATTGCCTGAACTGCTGCTTTTGAATTGTCAGCGTTATAGCTCCAATTACCATCTTTATACATCGTAAGGGTACCGTACTGACTATTATAGATTTTGTAACCAAGATCAGCTTTAGTAACAGGGTCAATATCTGTTGTAAATCCTTGCATTGCCTGATCAACTTTACCAATTTCAATCAAACCAGTTGCAGCATTAGCCGAATCTTCTGTAACCATTCCTTCAAAGTCGCCAGTAACACCAACAACTTTGAGGGTCCGCATCATGTCATGATCTTCGTGAGACAAAATATGACAATGCCACATATAGTCTCCAGGACGATCAAAAGTCATAACAACTTTAATACCTTGTCCAGGACCAACCCAAACTGTATCCTGGGCACCAGCATCGGTTGCATATAACGGAATTTCAGTACCGAAGTCGTTGTTATAAGAGGCTTCGCCTGTTAATACTATGCCATCCGCATTAGTATCACCTGTGTTTGTTCCAGATGCAGGTGTTTCGGTTAGCAAATAACGACCCAAGACTTGGAAGTTTACCTGGTGAATGTGCATTGGATGCGCATCGGCAGTAACGTTGAAGAACTCCCAGATTTCAGTGACGGGCTTTGAACCATCCTTCAACTGAATAATTTCAGTGGTTGGCTGGTCGTAGCCTAAACCACCTGCCTGAATTGTTTTACCAGTTTGGTCAACCTTGGCTTCAGCAATACCTACTTGCGGCATGATCCGACCAAATTGGTCAGCAACCTCAAACACACCAATTTTCCGGATTGTAACCGCTGCAGCATCAACCAAAATTGTATGTGGATCAGCTACTGTAACTGCAGTACCATCACCGTATGTAGCAGTGTCGACAGAATTACCTGTTGGTAAAGTTCCAGGTGTTGCAAGTTTGTACGTTTGGAAGGAGTTATCCAAAACCAAGTTTGCGTCAGTCAATACATGGCCGCCCATGCCAGACTCGCCAGCAGGAGCCTCAGCACTAAGACTATGCGTGCCGGCTGCTTTATCAGCCGCATTGATAGCATCGACTTTTGCTGAAATCGCAGAGTGAAATGCAGTTGCAGCTTGATTATGATCCACTGTAAACGACATCACTTGACCGACTGGATCTTGAGACAGGTCGATATGCTGCACAGGGCCAGCTAAACCACCGTCTGCATTGAGCCCTTTGAAAGGCTCGTAGGCAGTACCAACGTTTTCTAAATGAACTATCTTAAGCTTAGCGTTCGTAAAATCAAAGAGTAACTGATAGCGATCAGCCGGTGCGAAAATAAAATGTTCGCCCTTCTCTTGAACACCATCACCGTTGAACAGGACAATTGGATGTTCCAAAAGACCTTGATCTGTGCCAACCAAAGTTACCTTAACGCCGGGATCATCCAACATCAAATCATAGAAACGAGAATCTGAACCATTAAGTAAATCAATTAATACATCGCCAGGAGCCACTGTCATGTTTGGCCATGCTTGACCATTACCCATAATGACGTTACCAAAATACTCTGGTACGGCTGTTGGGATAGGCAGCTTCATGAAATGAGGCAAGAAATGATCTACCAGTACAGGTGCCCCGGTAATAGCATCTAAAACTGGAGTACCTGTAGAGTCGATAACAGCATGCGTCACAGCATCCAGCGTGAAGCGAGGCGTTGTGTCTTCTACATAATAAACAGTTGGGTCTTGCACATACGTTCCGTTCGCATTATCTATTACGTAAGCACCTGTGCTATCGATAGAATAATGCGGGTTTGTATCGACCACAAACTTGCCAGGATTAGCGGTATCAGCGACATAGGAGCCGTCTACATTTGCCACATAAGTAAGATGAGCATTATCAAATGAATAATGCTGTGGAATATTCGTATCTTGAATGTAGCGAGTCTCTTGGATTAAAGTACCTGCTTCGCTTAAGGTGTAAATACCACCGTTGAGGCTGAAATGCGGTGTGTTATCCAATAAATAAGTACCTGGATTGGCCGTATCTTCGATGAAAAATGCGCCCGCATGATCCAGTACTGTATTACCGAAGTTATCGAGCACGTAATTAGTGTCATACATCATGACGGTTACATCAGCACCATTGGCATCCTGCAGGTAATGACCACTGTTTACAGTACTATCAAAGAGCTTTCCATTAGTGCAATCTAATAGATACAGAGGAGTTGTCTCCATGATGTTATGCATCGCAATACTCTCTGGAGTAATCAAAGTATATTGACCGCACGCCTCGTCAAGGAAATATAAAAGACCAGATGGAGAATCTTTGACGTAATTGCCATTCATGTCCAATACAAAGCAGTCATTCATCTGCGCTTCATGATGCATCACCATCGCTTCAACATTAGTGATTGGATCAAGCACAAAAGTACTATCAGTAGTGTGACCGCTCGTGAAAAGCTTAGCTGTCATGCAATCAAAAGCATAACAAGTTTGGCTTTCACTGGGGTACGCTAGAACGCTTTCAGCAGTGCTTAAAATGAATTCGCCATTAGCCAATCGGAAAAACTGCAGATTACCATTATCTAGGACTGGTTTATTATTAATGTCATGAACATAACAACCTGGTGCGAGCTCGAAATGTTGAACAACAACAGCTGTTCCTGGTGATGACTCAAGATATGGACCAGTAGAATCTGGACCAGCATATAACTTACCAGTAACACAATCGAGCGCGTATAGAGGGGCTGAGGACGCATGTTGGCTTGAAGTTCCTGCAGTTAGTAGGATGTATTTTCCGGCAGTCTGAGGATCTTCAAAATACTGTAATTTCGCGTTGCCTGAAACAAGCAAATTGTTTTCATCATTAACATAGCAACCACCCAATACGATATCTTGATGCTTAGCGACGATATCTTGACCATTGGTATCTTGCAAATAGAGATTTGTCGGAATTGTTGGGGTATTGTAAAGTCTGCCTGTCTCGCAATCAAAGGCAAATAACTTAGTCGTATCAGCGGTTGCGCTATGCATTGCGATACTCTCAGGAGTGCTCAGAATGTACTGCATTCCGGCAGGCTGAGTTGCGTCATAAAAGAACTGCAACTTTCCGTCATCCTTAACAAAATTACCATTCATGTCGCATACAAAGCACTCGCCTGCATGTAAAGTCACTACCTTAATATCAGGGTTAATGATATAAGCATCTTTTAGGGCAGCAAGTTTAGCAATAGAATCTGCTGTATCCAGCATATATGGATTTGCTGTGGAATAAACGAGATGACCACTCATGTCATAAATATCATGCTGTACATCAGCAACAATCTCACCAGTACCTGGCAATGGATCAGCGAGTTGGGAAGGATAGAAAAGGGAGCCATCGGTGCGGAATGACTTATCACAAACAACCACTGGAACTTCTTTGGTAATATCTGGCAAAAGATGTAAACCGTTAACTACATTTGCTGCAGGACCCTCGCCAACAAGCTCACGAGTATTGCTATCAATTAAATAACCGCCTGCTAATCCTGCATATACGTTCAAGCGGGTCACCCCCATGGAGTGGTCGTGATACCAAATAAAAGCACCCTTTTGAGTATTATCATAAACATAAGTAACCACTTGATCAGGGGTGATGGTAAGGTTTGGATTACCGTCATAAATAGCAGCAACGTGAGCACCGTGAACGTGCGTAGTCATAGGTACCATGTATACGCCAGTAGGAGTAGTCACAGTACACATCGTATTGGTTGTGTTATTCATGCCTGGCATTGCGCTCATGCTACCCATGCCACCCATACCACCCATACCCGCCATTGGAATACTCATATCTAGTGGCAATAAATGTCCGCCAATAGGTAGGCCATTTTGCCAAGTAATAGAAATTGGAACGTTAGTGCCGTCACCAACGACAGAACTACCCTGCACCAAGAAAGTAGGATTCAGAATTGGGTTGCCACCAGAGAGCGCTGCAGTCCCAGAAAGTGCAGAGTTAACAGGTCCCCCCATAATTAAGCCTGGAGTATTAGGCAAGCTGGTCATTGAAGTACCAGTTGCAGGGTCAATTAGCTCATATGCCCACATGATAGTATTGGCTGCCCCAAAAAGGCCAACGTCCATCGTGACCTGAACAGCGCGGATAATGTAATGACCTCCTGTTCTAGCGTCAATCACATAGCGAGAACTCAACGGGTTTAGGCCACTGGTAGCAGTCGCAAGGTCGGGAATGAATAAATCAGCTGTGCTGTTTATTGGTAGAACCGGTGCAATTGTTGAAGTCATTTTTTTCCTACTTTATATGTTTTATTTTAAAAATTTCAAAAAATTTGATGAGCATTTAAAACCAGCATCCTCATTGCTCCAAGCAATCAATCTAAGAATCAAAAAAGAGACAAAATTTTGCTGTTATTTCTAAATCAAACCGATTACCCATCAGAAACTTCAAATCGTTATGGAGTTTCCAAAAGGAGAAATGCGTGTTGACTCTTAATTTTTAAACGAGCTTGTACAAATTACCTTCAAATTTTAAATATTTTCAGATCGGCAGCAAATGAGCGATTCTGACTTTTTTTGGCGGTGTATTTTTATTATTTTATTTATACATTTCTCAAGCCTAAGCGGCAAATCAAGAAGCACAATGGGATATGCACTAAACTATAAATGTGTCAGTTTTACAGTTGTATGTCTTATTTAAAGTCTAGAATTTGCTTATTTGGATATTGGCTTCAATGGGTGAAGTTTTTTTTAATAAATTTATCAAGAACTTATGTTAATAAAAACTTGTTTTTTTGTAATGAATAATTAGGGTTTTCACTGATTGATTCATTAAGTATTTATTGAAAAGTACCCTCCCTACCTTGATTCAAACCTCATTCGTTGAAGTATTTAGGTAGTACATTATTACCATTAAAAATTAAAATGAATATTCAGGACTTTTATCTAAATAAAATTGTCAGAATAATAAGGCATTACTTAGGTCAATCTTTTATCAGAAGTTAACGGCAGATTTAGCTCGGTAAGAATCCTCTTTCTTCAGGAAGGGAAGGATGTCAATAAACCAGTCATCATGAACTATTTAGTCTCTATATAGATTGGACTAATTGGGCTTTCAGAAATTAATCCCCAGCCATTCTTTTACTTGTTCATGCAAATCTCCAGTAAATTGACTTTGAGGGCCTGAGGCTGAAATTTTACCAAGGCTTAATACATAAAGATATTGAGACATTTGCACCACTCTTCTGACATTATGGTCAATCAGTAATACGCCCATGCCATTCTGAGTAAATTTTTCTAACCAAACAAATATTTCTTCAGCGATTTTAGGTGAAAGACCAATACTAGGCTCATCCACTAAACATAATTGGGGTTGTAAAATCCACACTTTGGCAAACTCTAATTGCTTTTGTTGACCTCCAGATAACTCCCCAGCGGCTTGATTTCGTTTTAATTTAAGAATGGGGAACAGTTCTAACACTTCTTCGTAACGCAGTTGCCATCCCTGCATAGTTTTTCTAGATCGCACTGGCAAAAGGAGATTATCTTGCACACTTAAAAATGGAAATAAACTCGATTCTTGTGGAATGCAACTGATGCCATAATCGATTAATTCATGTGCTTGAATGGCGTTTAAACTCTTTCCACGATAGAAAACCTCTCCAACTTTAGGCTTTAAAAATCCGCAGATTGTTTTAATTAAAGTAGACTTACCCGCTCCATTAAGTCCTATTAAACCAGTAACTTGTCCAGCAAAGACTTCTAAATTTACATCGACTAAAACGTCAATATCTTTAGCATAACCGGAAGTCACATTCTTTAATGACAATAATGGCTCAGTCATGGCTCCCCCCTAAATATGCTTCTATAACTTCAGGGCTTTCTAAAACCTCTTTGGTAAGTCCATTATCAATGATCCGACCATTATTCATGCAAATACACTCTTCACAAAGTTGTTTCACAATCGGCATATCATGGCTAACCACTAAAAACGTATGTCCTTGGCGATGTCTTTCAGAAATAAACTGCACCATAATTTCACGCATTTTCGGATGAACTGCGGCAAAGGGCTCATCCAAAAGAGCTAATTTTGGACTACGCATAAAACACATGCCAAATTCGAGTAATTTTTTTTGCCCCCCAGAAAGTTCGCCAGCATCAAGAAACTTAACATGATCCAGTTCAAGCTCTTGCATCAGGGTATCTGCTTTTTCAACAGACTCTTCGAAACTTAGATCTCTGGCATATCCAGCAATCAATAAATTATCAAAGGCACTAACTCTTGGAAACACCCGAGTCATTTGAAACATTCGCATAACGCCCAACTTGGCTAATTTAGAGGGATTTAAATTAGTAATATCTCGTCCCTCTATGAATACTTGGCCTTGATCGGGAATTAATATGCCTGACAGCATATTCAGTACAGTCGTTTTTCCAGAACCATTGGGACCAATTAAACCAATGATCTTTCCAGCAGAAATATCAAAACTGACATGGTCTACAGCTTGATTTCCACCAAAAGATTTAGATAAATCTTGAATTTTTAATAATTGGTTCATGAGGATGCAGACTTACCTAAATAGCGTTGGATGAGTTGTGAAAATAATCCCCATAGACCTGTTCTAAAAAAACGCGCAAAAATAATCACAATAATTGCAAAAACAATCATTTGAATATTACCCACATCTCTTAACCACTCAGATCCAAGATAGACGATTAGAGCCCCAATTAAAGATCCTGTTATAGAACCTACACCACCAATGACAACCATTGAAATAACTAAGCCTGTTTGTTGTAATAGACCCATTTCAGGACTTACCAATTGACTAAAAGAACCATACATCGCCCCGGCAAAACCACATAAGGCACAAGAAATAGCAAAGGCAATTAATTTGATACGCGTGATATCAATACCTCTACTTTGTGCCCCTTCTGGATCATCTCGAATGGCTAATAAAAATCCACCAAATTTAGAGCGCATCAGAGAAAAAATAAAACCACCTACTAAAACAACTAAGATTATAAAAAAATAATAATAAGAGGTACGGTCCGTCATCAAAGTAGGAACATTCAAACCCTGATCGCCGCGAGTATATTCATGAGAATTAGAAATGATCACACGGGAAATTTCGGCGAAAGATAAGGTGGTTAATGACAGGTAGGGCCCCTTTAGATGCATTACCAACACACCCAAACTAATACCTAATAATGCAGTACCTAAAATGGCTAAGGGCATTGAAACCCATAAAGAAATATGGGCATGAAAATCCAGTAAACCTACGATATAACCACCAAGCATGGCAAAAGCAGCAGGTGCCATTGAAAATTGACCACAATAACCTGCTAAAAAATTCCAAGCCATTGCAACGATTCCGAAATACATTGCAACCACTATGATACCCAAGTTGTAATCACTTAATTGCAATAAGGGCAACAGACAAAGAAAAAAGATAATGACAAAAAAACACTTGAAATCATAAGCTAATCGATTTCTCCAAAGACGACTATTTTTTAAAGAGCTGGAACTCATGTCGTTAAACTTCCCTTCCTTTTTGTCCAGCTAAGCCTTGAGGTCGAAAAATCAATACCACAATCAGAATTAGTAGACCAAAGGCATCTCGATAGTCATAAGAAAGATAAACCGCGAAATAAGATTCCAAGACACCGAGGATTAAGGCAGCAAACATGCTCCCCCAAATAGATCCAAGACCACCAAGGACGACAATAATGTAAGACTTTATGGCAGGAAATGAGCCAATATCAGGAGATGGATTCACAATGGGCGATAGTAAAGCGCCAGATAAAGCTGCTAGTCCACCAGCAATAGCAAATATTAAGGATGTGGTTTTAATGGGATCAATGCCAGCTAAGGCGGCACCAAAACGATTTTGAGCAACGGCTTGGATTTGTTTACCCCATAAAGAGCTCTTAATAAAGACAGCTAAACCGATTAAGAGAAAGATGGATACGCCAGCAGCCATTATTTTTTGGCCATTGAGCATAATGGGACCAATAGCAATACGTTTTAAATCAAATAGACTAGGTCCCATAAATGGTGAAGGACCAATGACCTTATCTACAGTATGAACCAATAGTAAAGATAAGGCGAAGGTCACAACAACGGCATATTCATCTTTGACAAATGACCAACTCCGATAGCCATCGTATAAAGGTCGAATCAAAGTACGTTCAACAATCATCCCAAGCAGACCGCCACCCATCGCAGCCATTGGGAGTGTAAACCATGGGTTAATACCAAAGCTCGTTGAAATTAATGCATAAGTGTAGGCACCAACCATAAAAAACTCACCATGTGCAAAATTAATAATTCGCAACACGCCAAAAATCATGGATAGTCCAACTGCCATCAGTGCATAAAACAGGCCCATAATGAGCCCGTTTATTGTTAAATCCAGAAATAACAAATAAACCTTTCCGTCAGTAGTGAATTAAATTATTTTTTAATTTTTCGGAAAGGTTATTTTTGTAGTATTGAGAGGTATGCCAGGACTTTGTAATAAGGTGGTTTTACCTACAGCTTGATTGACATCCGTTAATTGATAATTCACATAAGGAATTGCCGCCCATTGCTGAAAAGAAACACCTGGTGTTGAGTCAAAAGTCATTACACCTCTCGCACCATCAAACTTACCTTTACGCATTGCTTCTAAAATTTTGGCAGAGTCAGTAGAACCAGCTTGACGAATTGCTTCAGTAACAACTAATAAAGAATCAACCGCTTGATAAATTAAACGGTTTGGATCATTGTTAGTTCTTTTTTTATACTCCACAGCAATTTGCTTAGACAAATCATTCATCTTCATATCGGGGTGATACATCCCGATGGTCATCATGTACTTACCAGCATCTTTGACGTTTTGCCAGAAGTCAGGATAGTCTGCCATGCCGGCTCCGTCGTAAACCAAAGTCTTTGGCGAAGCTGCAACACCTTGTTCATACAATTGATTTAGAGCAATGTAAGCACCTGGTGGCAGCATAGTCAATACCACAACATCAGGGGGATTCGACTTTAATGAAAGTATTGCTGGGGTGAAATCTTTACTAGCGCGATCAAGCGTCTCAAATTTATATTCGATGCTAGAACCTTTTTGCTTTAATGCTTCACCAACGCCTTTGGCAAGTCCAATTCCATAATCGGTATTTTCAGCAAAGGCCACTACTCTTTTAACTTTCATCGCTTCTAGAGTCTGCGCCATTGATTGAGCAACAACAAAGTTGTAAGGTGAAGTATTAAAAACCTCAGGATAACCTTTAATTCTGACTGAATCAGCCCAGCAATTGGTATTAACGTAGGGAGTTTGATAACGGTGAGCAACTTCTATTTCACTCAAACATACTGAACTTTGGTGTGCGCCGGTAATTGCAACAACCTTATCTTT
>CANFME010000090.1 GCA_947448305.1 Burkholderiaceae bacterium | reverse complement strand
TTTAGAGAAATTTAAAGAAACCTTAAGAAGAGATATCCTTATTACAAGATATCGCGAGAGACTGATTGAAAACAGAGTTAAAGTTTCAGACACCGATGTAAACGATTACATTGCTTCTCGATTGAATAATAATGTCAATCCAAGTCCTGCACCGGTTGCTAGTTCAAATCTTCCGGAGACGTTATATATTTCTCAAATACTAATTCCCACTAAAGATACAGATTCTCGTCAGGATATTAATGCAGCGAAAGCGAAAGCTGAGGATATTTTTCAAAGAGTTAAAAATGAAAAAGAATATGTTTCTTTTGTGAATCGTTTAGTTCAAGTTGATAAGACCATAAAGGTCCAAGATCTTGGATATAGGACTTTGGATCGCCTACCCCAGATTTTTATTGATGCGACTGCAAAATTACAAGCTGGAGAACTAGCACCGACGATTTTAAGAACTTCAGCGGGTTTTCATATTGTTAAGTTACTTGACCGCAAAGGTGGTAAATCCGCTACTCCCCCCACACCTTTAGTAGAAATTCCCTTAGGCAAATCTATTGAAATTGAACAATCGGAAGTTCGACATCTCATGCTTGCTAAAAAATCAGGAGTGAGCGATGCAGATTTAGAGCGAAAATTAAAAGCCTATAAATTACAAGTTGAAAACAAAAATGGAGATTTTGGAGATCTAGCTAAGAAATTCTCTGATGACAAAGATACCGCTCCGAATATGGGCTATATCGGCTGGATTTCTCCAGGCCAAACTTTACCTGAGTTTGATTTCGCTATTAAAAATACAAAGGCCAATTCAATTACTGAGCCTTTTGAAACTAGCTACGGTTGGCACCTATTACAAGTTGTGAATAAACAAACCAAAGAAATTACGTATAACCAACAAAAAGAATATGCAAAAAATGCCCTGCGGCAAGAACGCTTAGATCAAGCTTATCAAGATTGGGTTCGTGAATTAAGAGACAATGCTACGATTGAATATCGTCCACCCTTTGCCCCTGAAAAATAATTTTGACTAAAAAAAACTGCCACTTAGTTATTACATCAGGAGAGCCAGCAGGTATAGGACCAGAAGTGAGTTTTTTGGGTGCATTAGCATTCCTAAAACAGGTTCCTAATGTAAATATCACGATATTGGGCGATCGTTCTTTATTTGAGGACTATCAAGCAGAGCTAAATATAGACCCTGCTGCGGCTAGTCGGTTACAGATAAAACATATTCCATTATTAGATAGCAATATTTTCGGACAACTAAATCTAAATAATGCTCCTTATGTATTGAGTTTATTAGATGATGCCATCGATTCATGCCTTAATAGAACTTACGATGCAATGATTACTGCTCCACTACAAAAAAGTGTGATGAATGAATCGGGTATTAAATTTACAGGACATACCGAATATCTGGCAGAAAAAATGCAGGTTAAGCGAGTAGTAATGATGTTGAGTGGTAAAGACTGCACAGCTACAAAGCTTCAAGAAGATTTTAGAGTTGCACTTGTAACCACACATCTGCCACTGCGTGAAGTTCCTGATGCGATTACTTATGACGCTGTATTAGAAACGATACAAATCGTTCATCAAACTCTCAAAGACCAGTTTGGTATTTCTCATCCACGTTTAAAAGTGACGGGCTTAAATCCGCATGCGGGTGAGGGGGGTCATCTAGGTATGGAAGAAATAGATATTATCCAGCCCGCAATAAAGTATGCCAAAGAACTAGCCATTGATGTTACTGGCCCTTATCCTGCGGATACGCTCTTTGATCTATCACGGCTCTCAGAAGTCGATGCTTTCATTGCGATGTACCATGATCAAGGTCTAGCGCCATTTAAATTAGCTTGTTTTGGTCAGGGCGTTAATGTGACACTTGGTTTACCCATCATTCGTACCTCAGTAGATCATGGTACCGCCTTAATGCTTGCTGGGAAAAGAAAAGCAGAAATCAGTAGTATGGTTTCTGCCATTGAATTAGCTTTTGAATTGGCACAGCATGGCACATCAAACTCGTAAACGATTCGGTCAACACTTCCTTACCGATCAGGGCATTATTCGCTCTATCGTAAACCGTATCGAACCTCAAGCTCAGGATCGTATTATCGAAATTGGACCAGGAACTGGTGCCATGACCTATCCTTTACTCGACCACCTACCTCAACTTGAAGTGGTTGAAATAGATCGAGACTTGATTGCTTTTTGGCAAGCAAAAAAGATCAATAAATTAACGATCCATGCGATGGATGCTTTGCAGTTTAATTTTCGTGATTGGGCACAAACAGCTAAATCAAGCATCATAGCCGAGGGAAATAAAGGGGGTGTTAAAGTGGTTGGCAACCTTCCTTACAACATTTCTTCACCATTACTTTTTCATTTAATTAGTGCCATTGAATATGTAGATGAACAAGTGTTTATGTTACAAAAAGAGGTCGTTGAAAGGATTGTTGCAGCCCCAGGTGAATCAGAATATAGCCGACTCTCTGTCATGTTGCAAACGTTCTACCATCTCGAAAATTGCTTTGAAGTTCCTCCTGAGTCTTTTGAGCCCCCACCAAGAGTAGATTCTGCAATTGTTGCAATGTGGCCTAAAAAGAACGTAAAAATCCCAGCTGAAACCTTCAAAATCTTAGAAAAATTAGTTGCCTTAGCATTTTCTCAACGTAGAAAAATGCTGTCAAATAATCTCGGAGATTTAAAACATGTTTTGGAGTTAGATGTTGATACTTTGAAGTCGCGAGCGCAAAATATCCCTGTAGAAACTTATCTTGAATGGGCGACTAAATTGGCAAATTTACCGAAAGAAGAGCGGACAATCTAGTACGAACTAGGATCGATTGCGCGCATTTCTGCTTCAATCCAAGTCTCAACCTCTCTTAATACAAGAGAAGGGTTTTTATCCTCAGTCGATATTAGAGGCCCAATCGAAAGTGTGACGACCCCTGGGTATTTTAAAAAACTATTCTTGGGCCAAACATGACCTGCGTTGTGAGCAATTGGAATAACATTTGCTTGCGTACTTACCGCGAGCCTTGCCCCACCCTTTTGATAGGGTATGTGCTTACCGACTGGAACTCTGGTTCCCTCGGGATAGATGATAATCCAACAGCCTTCAGATAACCTGACTTTCCCTTGCTCTGCTACCGCAATCGCTGCTTTATCGCGTTGACTACGATCGATATGAATCATTCGTAGCATCGCCATCGCCCAGCCAAAAAATGGTATTTTTAAGAGCTCTTTTTTGAATACATAACATAACTGCTTTGGGAATAATGAGATATAGGCAATCGTTTCCCATGCTGATTGGTGCTTGGAAAGAAGAATGACGGGTTTATCTTGATTGATGATGACATTTTGCATACCTCGAATGTCATAGGTGATATTACAAATCATTTTTAAAAACCATAAAATTCCAGCAGACCAACCCCTTATATAGTTGTAACGGTTTGTCAGTGAAAGAAATGGAAAAACGATAAAACAAGAACTTGAGTATAGAACCGTATAAATCACCAGGGCAATAAAGAAAATGCCTGAGCGGAGTCGTATCATTGTTTTATACCTAACAAAAAGTGCTCAACAAAAGAGGATAAATCTTCATGAATCGCTGTATAAGGAGGCATGCCACCTTTTTCACGAGTTGATTTACCCTTGCCAGTCAGCACTAAGTGAGGCTCTGCACCCAGCTGAACTGCGCCAGTAAGGTCTCGTAAAGAATCGCCAACGACTGGAATACCATTTAGTTCATTTTGTAAACTAAAACGCTGAATAATATCTAGGTACATACCTGTTTTCGGTTTACGACAAGAACAATTGTTTTCGTCAACATGAGGACAGAAGAAAATAGCAGAAATTTCTCCCCCATGACGCGCTAATTGACGAAACATTTTTTCATGCATCGCATTGAGGGTGTCCACATCATATAACCTGCGACCAATACCAGACTGATTGGTGCAAATCACCACTTTATAATCCGCTTGGTTTAATTTAGCAATCGCTTCTAAACTTCCCGGAATTGCTTCCCACTCATCAACCGATTTAATGTAATCATCACTGTCATAATTAATGACACCATCACGATCAAGTATGATTAATTTGTTGTTTAAGGTCTTCATTTAGCCAGTTGACTTAAGTCAGCAATCCTACTCATTTGCTGATGGAGTTGAGTTAAAAGTGCCAAGCGATTCCCTCTAAGCTGCAAATCCGGATCGTTGACCATGACATCCGCAAAAAAACCAGTTACCGCTGAACTTAATTGGGCTAAAAGCAGTAAAGACTTCGTAAAGTCAGAGTCTTTCATTGCTTGATCAATTTGCGGTGTGACTAAAGTCATCTCACTAAACAACTCTTTTTCTGCAGCAGCTGTCAGTAAAGAGACATTGACTTGACTCGGAATGGGCAATTCATTTTTCTTTAAGATATTGCTAATTCTCTTATTTGCATTTGCTAAATCGCTAGCCATTTCCATCTGTGAAAAAGATCTGACAGCGCTTAGTTTTTCAGGTAATTTAGTCAAATCTCCAGCGCAATTAGCTAAAACCGCTTCCACTTCTTCGGAAGAGTAAGTAATACCATCGTGTTCTTTTAAATACGATCTGAGCCGATCCATTACAAAGTTGGTAATCGTACCTAAGTCAGCATTTTTTTGAACTTCTTCAAAGTTAAAAGCTGCTTTCACTTCGGTTAATAAAGTGACGAGATTGAGTGGTAGATTTTTTTCCACTAATAACCGGCAAACGCCTAGTGCATGACGACGCAGGGCAAAGGGGTCTTTTTCTCCAGTAGGAGATAAGCCAATCCCCCAAATGCCAACAATCGTTTCTAGTTTGTCTGCTAGCGCCAATACGGTACCGACCATAGTACTTGGCAGAACATCGCCAGCAAAGCGCGGCAGATAGTGTTCAGAACAAGCTGAGGCGACGTCAGGATTTTCCTGATCATGGTTTGCGTAATAGGTCCCCATAATCCCTTGTAACTCAGGGAATTCACCAACCATATCAGTGAGTAAATCGGTTTTGATAATCAAAGCTGCCCGACTAGATAGCGCGACTAAATCTTCTTGAGCAGTCCCAATGTTGCCAGCAATCCCTTTAGCAATGGCTTCAACGCGTGCAATCCGCTCTAATTGATTACCTAATTTATTGTGATAGACCACCTTAGCGAGTTCAGGGACCCGATCAAATAACTTTCGTTTACGATCTTGAGTATAGAAAAAACGCGCATCAGAGAGTCTTGGACGCACGACTCGCTCATTACCAGAAATAATCTTTTCTGGCGTTGCAGTAGCGATGTTGGAGACAATTAAGAATTGATTCACCAATTTACCTTGAGCATCTGTCAGGGCAAAATACTTTTGATTCGTTTGCATTGTCAAGATGAGACATTCTTGAGGAACTTCTAAAAATTCTTTTTCAAATGAACAAGCATAGACTGCCGGCCACTCCACTAAAGAATTGACCTCTTCCAATAAACTTTGTGGCATCAATACATTCAAACTTCCTGCTGTACTGATTAAATCTTGACTAATTTTTTCTAAGCGTCCATTAAAACTAGGTAAAACCTTACCTTGCTGAATCAGAATATTTTCATATTCACTGGCGTCATGAATTGAAATAGGTCCTTTTGATAAAAATCGATGACCAAGAGTTGTGTTTCTAGCATGCAGACCAAATACATTTAACGGAATAATATCTGAACCAAATAGTGCAACGAGTCCGTGTACCGGCCTGACAAATTGAACAGGAATCTCTTCCGGTGTGCCAGGATTGAGCTGATAATGCATAGTTTTAGCGATGGGCAATCCAGCAATCGAAGAGTTTAACGCTTCTTGCGCACCCTCTACTAGAGCAATGCCTGGTTTGGTTAAGGATATGTAAAATGCTTCATTTTTACCTTCGCCAATTCGCTCAAATTCTTCTATTCTCGGCTCAGAAATTCCCAGCGAGTTCAGTTTTTTTAATAAGGGGGCGGACATGTTACCGTTTGCATCTAGAGCAATCGAAACCGGCAATAACTTTTCTTTTACTTGTTTATCACTCGACTTTTCATATACCAAGTCAATCAAGATGGCAAGCCTTCTTGGCGTTGCGAAGGATTTAAAGCTAGCATTAGGAGCCAATAAGTCAAGTCGCGCCAAATGATCAAAGATTTTTTGAGAAAAACTTTCTCCTAATTTCTTTAAGGATTTTGGCGGTAATTCTTCTGTTAATAATTCAATCAGTAAAGGAGCCGTGCGCATTATTTGACTCCCTCATTTAAAACAGCCTGCTTTAACATCGGGAAACCTAACTTTTCACGTGATTCGAAATAAGCCTGCGCAATTTGCTTTGATAAATTACGAATTCTACCGATATAGGCAGCTCTTTCTGTAACGGAAATAGCACCACGAGCATCGAGTAAATTAAAGGTATGAGCAGATTTTAGAACCATTTCATAAGCAGGTAGCGCTAAAGGAATCGCCATTAATCGTTTGGCTTCTGATTCATAGTTAGTAAATTGTTCAAACAACCAACTAGTATTTGAATATTCAAAGTTATAAGTAGATTGCTCCACTTCATTTTGATGATATACATCACCATAAGTAACTTCTGGAGTCCACTGAAGTTGATAAACATTTTCACAGGATTGTAAATACATCGCTAAACGTTCAATCCCATAGGTAATCTCACCAAGGACTGGTTTACAGTCTAGGCCACCAACTTGTTGAAAGTAGGTGAACTGCGTAATTTCCATCCCATTTAACCAAACTTCCCAGCCAAGCCCCCATGCCCCTAAAGTTGGATTTTCCCAATCATCTTCAACAAAACGAATATCGTTTTGTTGTAAATCAAGACCTAATGCCTCGAGTGAGCCTAAATAAAGCTCTAGGATATTTTCAGGAGATGGTTTAAGTACAACTTGAAACTGATAATAATGTTGGAGTCGATTTGGATTTTCACCGTAACGACCATCTTTCGGTCTTCTAGAAGGTTGAACATAAGCAGCTTTCCAAGGCTCTGGGCCGATTGCTCTTAAAAATGTAGCAGTATGGGAAGTGCCTGCACCTACTTCTAAATCGACAGGTTGTAATAGGGTGCAACCTTGGTTGCTCCAATATTGTTGGAGTGTGAGAATAATTTCTTGAAATGTCAGCATAGTACGACTATTTTAACCTTAGATAATTCTTGTCTGAGTACCTAGAGGAGTTATTAGTTTCTTTTTTCTCCAGCTAATAACCAAGGTAATGAGTGATAAAACTAAAATTGGCATATCTCCAAACTGAACATAAGGGGTAATGCCGCCTCGAGCTTGAACCGAGCCCGTTAAGACCCCTTGGCTGAATACGGGTAATTGAGAAACGACTCTCCCCTTATCATTGATGATTGCAGTAACCCCGGTATTGGTTGCTCGAATAGTGGGCAAACCTGTCTCTAGAGAGCGCAATTGAGCTAGTCGTAGATGCTGCAAGGGCGCTGAAGTATCGCCAAACCAAGCTAAATTGGTTAAATTGATGAGCATATTGGGGGCTGACTCAGGGAATTTACGAATTCTTTGTGCAATTTCTGCTCCAAAAACATCTTCGTAACAAATCATGATTGCAGCTGAAATATCCGGTTCATCATTTCGTTTGATTTTAAAATGCGGTTGAGCATTGGTGCCCATGCTAAATTGAGAAAGAGGAGCCCTGATTGCACGAATAAACCATTCAAAACCCGGTGGGATATATTCTCCAAAAGGCACTAGATGCGATTTGTCATAGGTATATATTTCTCCGCTTGGACCATATGCTTTCGCCCGATTAGAGTATTGATCTCCATTCATCCCAATGAGGCCAGTTAAAACGTAACCTTTTGTTTCATTCAGATGACTTTGTAAATTCTTTTCCCATTCTTGTGGGATTAACTTTTCGGGCAAAGTAATTGCGGTCTCAGGTCCCACTGTCAGATCAGCGGCTTTACTCAAGTAACCATTGAAATAGAAATTATTTTGGTTATTGATGGCAACTGGATCATAGTGCAGTGTTTGGGCAAAGTTCCCTTGAAATAAACGAACTTCAAGCATTTTTCCAACAGGCTTAGTAAATTCAACACCTTCAAATAAAGAGCAAATTGCAATGGCAAAACCTAAAGAAAATAAAGGTAGGAAAATTCGACCCGGCGCACTCCCAATTTTATAAGCACCCCAAACAGTCGCAAAAGTGGCCCCAAGGACGCCAAAAATAGGGATTAAACCTTGAAATGGACCATTAATTTGCGCATCACCGAAACCAATCCAGGGAAAGCCAGTCAAAATGTTTCCGCGTAACCACTCAGCAATGGTCCAAGCGCTGGCCCAAGCAATAGCACTATTAGACTGGTTATAAAACCTAGCGCCTAGAGCAACTGCTAAGGTCGGAAAAAGCGCTAAAAAACCAGCTAAAAGCACAACACTTCCAGCCGCCATGAGAGCAGGCATTCCGCCCACATCATGCATACTTACATACAACCACCATACACCTAGGCAAAAATAGCCAAGTCCAAACAGCCAACCTAATTTAACTTGGGTTTTAAGACCGTGATAATGATGCCGATGAATTTGTCGCCAAAAGATAGCCAATAAAAGCATTTGCCACCAAGCAGCATGACTAAAATTACCCACTGCAGCGGTAGCAATGCCAGTTAGAAAGGCAAAAAGGTAGGCCCGGTAGGATAGCATTTAAGGATTTAGAGTCGACTTCTTTTGGATAATTAATATGTGGATTTGCCTAGGGTCAGCACGTTGAATTTCACAAATCAGATCTCCGATTTCAATCACATCACCGCGCTTTGGTACTCGTCCGATTTGATGAATCACCAAACCAGCAATCGTATCGATATCCTCGTTATGAAAGTCAGTCTCTAAAACTTCATTAATCTGTTCAAGACTTGTCATTCCCCGAATTCGAAACTTGCCATCTGAAGAAGAGACAATGTTATCGGCTTCGTCGTCAATATCATGCTCATCTTCGATATCCCCAACAATTTGTTCTAAGACATCCTCAATAGTAACAATGCCAGCAACTCCACCATATTCGTCGACCACTATGGCTAAGTGATTACGATTACTTCTAAAGTCTTTGAGTAAAACACCGAGTGGTTTGGAGTCCGGAATAAAGACTGCTGGTCTTAGCCAATCGCGTAAATTAAAATCTTTATCAATGGAGTGACGAAGAAGGTCTTTCGCAAGCAAAATACCGATCACATTATCGCGCGCACCTTCAAAAACAGGAAAACGTGAGTGAGCAGCCTCTATGACAGAAGGCACAATCTCATCAATGGAGTCTTGAATATCAACCCAATCAATCTGCGCCCTTGGCAACAAGATATCTTTAACAGTTAGCTCACTAACCTGAAATACCCCTTCAATCATCGAGAGAGCATCCGAGTCAATTAACCCCTCTGATTTTGCTAAGCGCAAAGTTTCAATTAAATCTTTGCGTTTTTCAGCCTGAGTTTCAGGTTTTGAGGATAAAAGGCTAGTTAGGCGATTAAAAAAACTTTTAGGGTCTGATTCGGTCATGTATATAGGGTACCTGATTAGTGTTCAGATATAAGGATTTTCTAATTTTAATCTGCGTAATATTGCAATTTCAAGTGTTTCCATTGCCTGCGCCTCGATTGGATCCTCATGATCGAACCCTTGTGCATGCAAAACCCCATGAATCAACAAATGAATAAAGTGATGATTAATTTGCTTACCTTGCGCCTTTGCTTCTTTTTCAATGACGGGCATACAAAATACCAAGTCGGCCGTAACAGTTTCCTTAGCGAGATCACTACTAAGCTCGTTAAGTGAAAAAGTTAAGATATTGGTAGCGTGGTCTTCACCGCGATACATTTGGTTGAGTACTAAACCTTCTTTAGCATTCACTAAACGTAGGGTAAATTCAAATGGTAATTGACATGCTGCTTTGATCCATTTTTTTAATTGAGCATCCGTCAAGATTGGCCCCCACTTACTTTCTAAAGCAGTGGTAGCAAATTGCGTATGAACTTGATACTTTGGGGTTGGCATGAATGTACTTTAAGATTGTTTCAGTACTAGCTCGCCCTTTAGCGAATGTGCTAAAGCGTCTGTAAACAAAACTGGAGTCATCTTGCCAATGAGTCTTTGTGCATTGGTATCACTTGGCAAATCAATGTTTACAACACGATTATTTTCAGTACGACCCTGCAATTTTTTTCCGTCACGAGCCATGCCTTCAATCATGACACGTTCTGT
>CANFME010000089.1 GCA_947448305.1 Burkholderiaceae bacterium | reverse complement strand
TGTTCTGTCGAGCTTTTTTGGGGCGATCTCTGGGCTGCTCTATATCTACTTTAACAAATATGTTCATCCAAGTGTGATGTCCATCACCTCTTCTGCTGAAGGTTTACTGTGTGTGATTGCCGGAGGTGCTGGTACTTTAGCAGGACCAATACTTGGATCAATTTTGATTGTTTTGTTAAAAAACTATGTATCGGGTTTTGTGGAACGTTGGAATATGCTACTCGGAGTTATTTTTGTATTCATCGTCATCTTTATGCCAAGTGGTATGGTTCCTGGAATCATGCAACTAAAGGATCGTCTCTTTGGAGGTAAAAAATGACTATTGCACTCGAGGTAAAAGATCTTAAAAAAAGCTTTGGTGGTGTTGCAGTAACCCAAAGTGTAAATCTTCAAGTGATGCCTGGTGAAAGAAGACTCATTATTGGCCCTAATGGCGCTGGTAAAACAACTTTATTTGCTCAAATTACTGGGGATTTACTACCTGACTCTGGTGATGTATTTTTATATGGTCAAAATATGATTGGTAAGCCGGTTCATGATCGTGCCCACCAAGGTATGAGTAGAACCTACCAAATCATTACTTTATTTGGTAAAGATACCCTGGCACATAATGTTGTGCTCTCTTTATTAGGTATCCACAAAAGAAAAAACCAACTATTTAAAGGCCTACCTGCCAATGATCCACTTTACGATCAAGCACTTGAGTTACTAGATAGTGTTGGCCTCAAATCACAGGCACATCGCCGTGTTACAGAAATCTCCTACGGCGAACAACGTCGTGTTGAAATTGCTTTAGCACTTGCGCAACAACCAAAAGTTTTACTACTTGATGAGCCTTTAGCTGGTCTTTCGCGGGATGAGCGTGTACTAGTAGCTGATTTAATTAAATCTATTTCAAAAGAAACTGCCATCGTAATGATTGAACATGATATGGATGTAGCCCTTGCCTTTGCAGAAAAAATATTGGTTTTGCAATACGGAAAAGTAATCGTTGATGGTGACCGTGATACGGTTGTAAATGATCCTAAAGTTCAGGAGGTGTATCTTGGCCACTAATGCTCTTGAACTCAAGAAAGTCAATTCTTACTATGGTGAAAGCCATGTATTGTATGACTTATCTCTGAATCTCGAAGAAGGTACCTTACTGGCTTTATTAGGTCGTAATGGTGCTGGTAAAACAACTCTCATGAAAACAATTTCTGGGTTGCTCCCGCCAAAAACTGGTGAGATATTCTTATTTGGTAAAGATACTGCTAAAGAGAAACCTGAAATTATTGCTAAAGCTGGTATCCGACTTGTTCCACAAGGCCGTCGTATTTTCCCCAGTTTATCTGTAGAAGAAAACTTATTGGTTGCTGAACAAAAAAGACCAATCAAGGCGATGTGGAATTTAAAAAGAGTTTATGAACTCTTCCCACAACTTGTAACTAGAACAAAACAACGTGCAGGAACCTTGTCTGGTGGAGAGCAGCAGATGCTAGCTATTGGGCGTGCGCTGATGGGTAATCCAGATGTTTTGCTTCTAGATGAACCATCAGAAGGACTTGCTCCATTAATCGTTGCTGAAGTAGCTCGCGGCATTGAACTCATTAAAAGTGAAGGCTTATCGATTATTCTTGTTGAGCAAAACTTTCAATTAGCGATGAGTGTAGCGGATAATGTAGTTGTTTTAAATACTGGCGAAATTGCCTACCAAGGCCCAGCCAAGGATGTTCATGAAAACCCTGAGTTGGCTACCAAACATCTTGGTGTTTTTTAATTTTTCTTTTTAAATAGAGGTCATCATGTTCTACACTTGTTCTTCATCTTGTTCTAACCCTGCGCATAACCATGGCTCTTCAGACTCTGCAGAGATGATGGCAACTACCGCCACCAAAAAAGCATCTGCAAGTAGTAAAGGCGCAGCAAAAACAGCTACTAAAACTCCTGCGAAAAAAGTTTTAGCACCTACTCAAAAAATGGTTAAAAACAAAAAAGGTCAACATTTAGTTGTTGATATCCACTGCCATTATTTAAATCCAGAAGTGAATGCTAAATCGGCTCACCTCAATGCAGCTTCCTATGATCCAACTGTAATTTTTGCAACTGATATTACAAATGAAACTAATACTGCCCAAATGAAAACCAGGGCTCCTAAATTGATGGGTGTTGAAGAACGCTTAAAAGATATGGACAAAATGGGTGTTGATATTCAAGCAGTAGCTCCAGCTCCTTATCATTATTTTTATTTCACAGAAGCAGGTCTTGGTGCCAGCTTAGCGCGTGATGTAAACGACGGTATTGCTAATGTAGTTGCTGGCAATCCTGATCGCTTTGTTGGACTTGGTTCAGTCCCTCTTCAAAATGCAGAACTAGCAGTAAAAGAATTAGAGTATTGCGTCAAAACTTTAGGTCTTAAAGGTGTAGAAATTTGTACTAACGTCAACGGTAAAAACCTCACAGATCCAAGCCTTGGACTTGAAAAGTTTTTTGCAAAAGCGAATGAATTGGGTTGTGTTATTTTTATGCATCCTCTAGGATTTACACAAGGTGATCGTTTGCGTAACCATTACTTTAATAACGTGATTGGTAATCCTTTAGAAACAACAGTTGCAGTGAGTCATTTGATTTTTGATGGCATCATTCAGCGCTATCCAAAAATTAAATTCATCGCAGCGCATGGTGGTGGATTCTTAGCACACTATTGGGCACGTATGGATCATGCATGGGGTGCTCGTAAAGACTGTCGTACAGTGATTAAGAAAAAGCCTTCTTCATATTTAGAAAAGATTTATTTCGATACCATTACCCATGACTCAGAGATGCTTGGCAACCTCATCCGTCGCTTTGGTGCTGATCATGTAATGCTCGGTACTGACTACCCATATGACATGGCTGATGATCATCCATTAGACACAATTAGAGGTGTAAAACGTTTATCTTCTGAAGATCGTAAATTGATTGAAGGTGGTAATGCTGTCAAAATGATGAAAATTAAAGTGAAGTAATAAAACTTTAATTAGTTCAATAAAAAACCCCTCAAGTTGAATTGAGGGGTTTTTTTATGCTTAAAATTTTACTTTTCTATATTGTTGGAAACCGGATAGTCTCTTGAGTAAACTGGCTTTGATATGAAGTCTGCAGTTTTGTAATTCCAAAATTGCGTCACATTCGGGTAAGTTTTGATGATTGAATTGGTTAAACGACCATCAATCTTCACTACTTTACGAATGTAAACATTCATGATTGGATTACCTAAAGCATCCAGCGTAATCTTTCCACGTGGGTCGTCATTAACTGTAACATTACGCAGAGCACTCATAAATTCCGGTTTATTTTCAATGTTCCCTTTTACTTCTTTTAACGCTTTCTCTAACATCAAAGCTGCACCGTAGGCTCCCACAGAATAATATCCAGGAGCTTGTTTAAAGTCCTTCATCATCCCTTGTGCGAATTTTTCATTATTTGGATTTTTAATAGTCTCAGCATACCAACCAGAAGAAACAATATCCAAAGCCTCATCACCCATTGACGCTAAAATTCCTTCATCAACGGCAGTCATATTCGCTACCACAGGAAGCTTTTCTTTCATCCCATACTCTTTATACTGTCTCAGGAATTTAACACCGTTGCTACCTGCAAAGGCAATATATACAGCATCAATATTGGGTTTGATCTGACTAATATAAGCTCCGTAATCAGCTGTATTTAAAGGCGCCCATAATTTTTGAACTACTTTGCCGCCATTTTCTTCAAAAGTTCTTTGAAAGCCGCCAACGTTTTCATGACCAAAGGCAAAATCATCACCAATAATCGCAATTCGTTTATATTTCAGCTCTTTAGCGGCGTACTCACCAAGGGGGTGATTTGCTTGAGCAGAACTTCCCACCGCTCGCACAAACCATGGATTTGGTTTACGTTGCGTTAGATCCTCGGCACCAGCAGAGGGTGATATCGTAGGTATTTCCGAACGTTTAATATAGTCATCAACAGCAATGGCTTCAAAGGCTGCCAAAGGGCCAATCACGACGTGTACTTTATTTTTTTCAACCATTTCTTGCATTTTGGATTTAGTAATAGCAGGTTGACCACCAGTATCACCTGTAAATAACTCAACCTTGCGGCCTGCAATCGTATTATTTCTTTCTTTCAAGAAAAGTTTAATCGCCTCTTCCATTTGGATGCCACCCGCAGCTAACGCACCGGATTTGATCGTTAAAAATCCAACTCGGATAGGATCTGAAGAAGCCGCTAACGAGGGTTGAATGGCACTCAAGCCAAAACCACATGCAGCAATCAAAATAGCTAATGTTTTTCTTTTAGGTTGCATTATTATCTCCTTATTAATCGTGCTTCAATTATGCTATATTTAGTCGATTGAAAAAAGTATAATTCGCAACTGTATGTTTTCAACCAAGAGTTCAAATCATTTAAAAACATTCATTAAGAGACCTGTCTAACACTAACCGCTAATTTTGGAAAAAACCAATATGTCTATCAACTTCGAATCAGTCAATCTGCAATTTAATCAGCACCAACTTAGTGTAAAAGTTTATGGGACAGGCTCCTCCATGGTTTTATTTCACTCTTTATTAGCAGATCAGACGAGTTTTGAAAAAGTTTTACCCAACTTATCCAAAGATCATCAAGTGATCGTATTAAGTTTGCCCGGATTTGAATCATCAAGTTTCGTAGGTGGTTCACTCGATGCCATTGCAGATCAAATTGGCGGCGCTTTAAAAACTTTAAATTTATCTCCTGCCCCCATCTTTTTAGGTAATGGCTATGGTGGTTTTGTGGCACTTAATACGGCCATTAGACACCCAGCATTAGTCTCCAAACTTATCCTGGCCGATTGTGGAGCCTGCTTCACAGAACCCGGCCGAGCAGCGTTCAGAGGAATGTCTGAGAATGCCAAAAATAACGGCTTAACCGCAATTGCTGATGTTGCGATGCGTAGGCTTTTTGCCCCTGCATACCAAGAACAACATCCAGAGTTAATTGCACAACGTAAAGAGCGGTTTTTAAGTATGAATATGGAAACCTTTCACGGCGCTTGTAATGCTCTTTCCACAATGGACTTAAGACCCTTGGTAAAAGATTTACAGATACCTGCCTTGGTGCTTTGTGGAGAATTTGATGAAGCAACGCCACCAGCAATGTCAGAAGAGCTAGCTAATCTATTACCAAATGCAAGTTTGAATATTCTTCTTGGTTTGGCACATGTTCCGCAATTGCAAGATCCTGAAGCATTTTTCGCAGCAATTAAAGACTTCATCAAAAACTAATCAGTCGATGTAGTCTTGTTTTACTTTTTAACTTACTAACTTATTATTAATATTAAAGAACTCTGAAATGACTAACAAATTAACGAAACCAAGCACTAAACTAAGCACTAAAAAAACTCCTGCTAAGTCCGTCCCTAAAGCAAAAGTAACGAAGGCATCGGATGCATCTAGCAATGAAAAAACCATCGTCCTGACAACTAAAGTTGGGGTCGTTGGTTTAGGCATCATGGGGTCTTCGATTGCTCGTAACCTTCACGCAGCAGGCTTCGATGTTTTTGGCTTTGACCCAAGTAAAGAGCAACAAAAATTACTCAAAAAAGTAGGGATTACTGTCTGTGAACAAGTCTCACTGGTTGCACAAACCTGTGATTACATATTGTTATCGCTGCCTTCTGTTTACGCTTTAAAAGCAGTTTCTGAGGAGATCGCTGCAAATGCTAAAAAAGGAACAATTGTCGCTGAATTAGGCACACTACCCCATGATGCAAAAGAAACTGCTCGAGCATTACTAGCAACAAAAGGAATCATTTTGCTGGATTGCCCACTATCTGGAACTGGCGCACAAGCCGTCACTAGAGATCTCGCCGTTTATGCAAGTGGCGATAAGAAAGCAATTACTAAAATGGATTCCGTGTTTGAAGGATTTGCTCGTGCCAGATATAACGTTGGTGAGTTTGGCCAAGGAATGAAAATGAAGTTAGTTGCTAATCATTTAGTAGCAATTCATAACGTTGCAGCTGCGGAGGCAATTCTCCTTGGTGCCGAGATGGGCCTAGATGCTAACCAAGTCGTTGAAGTGATTGGCGACGGTGCTGGTAGCTCAAGAATGTTTCAGGTCCGTGGACCATCCATGGCCAACCGCACTTGGAATGTAGCTACGATGAAGATTGAAGTTTGGGCGAAAGATATGCATTTAATTGGCGAAGCAATTAAGTCTTACAACGTCCCCGCTCCACTCTTTAGTTCATGCATGCCCATCTATCATGCAGCAGCAGCTCTAGGTCATCAAAAGGATGATACGGCAGTTGTCTATAAAGTATTGGAGAACTGGTCAACTAGCGCAAATAAAAAACCTGTTAAAGCCAAAAAAAGCGCATAAGCTTTTAGTGGCTTAAACGCCTGTAGAAATGCTGGATGTGTGAGTTACTTCGCACATCCATTGTTTTTATTGGTTTAGCCAAATTGATTCCTTCTAAAGTTGTACAACGGCTCAAAGCCACATATACTTGACCCGGCGCAAAAGCACCTCCTGCTAAATCAACGGTGACTCTTTCCAAAGTCTTACCTTGACTCTTATGAATTGTTACAGCCCATGCCAACATCAAAGGAAATTGCTGAAAACTGCCATTCACTACTGGTTTTATTTGATCTAACTTATCGTCGTACTCATACTGGTATGATTCCCAAGTAAAGACAGGTACTTCCACAAAATTTGAATATTTCGAGGTTTTTCCAACCGGTGGGTCTAATTCAACCGTAACGCTATCTGTAGAAAACTGCACTACTTTACCAAGTGAGCCGTTCATCCACTTCCTTGGGATATTTTTATCATTTGCAGTAAACATGACCCTGGCGTCTAACTTTAGAGTGAGGTCCATAGGTGAAGGTAAGTTTCTCTCATCAACCACAAACTTCCCTTCCATCCTGCCACGATAGATTTTAGTCGTGGTATTCAGAGCGCTCATAGCTTGTTGATTAATGTTATCAGCACGTTGATTCGTCGTAGTTAAGACAATAGCCTGATTATTCGAAGGATTATTGGGTTGATAGCAACTATCGTTAATAATCCTTAAAGCTTGCTCTACCCCTTGATTAATCCGTACTTGATTTAATAAGCTAGTAAAGGATTCATCTTTTTGGCGAAAGATTTTTTTTAATTCAATAAAAGTTAACTCTCGATTACGAAGCGCCATCGCATGGAAAAAATAAGGCTCTTCATAATCCCTACTTCTTAAGACTTCTAGCTCTTCAGCTCTGACTACTGGCGGTAGTTGAAACAAGTCTCCGACAAAAATAATTTGAACTCCTCCAAACGGTCGCCCTTCTCTTGGCCCATTGACACGTAAAAACATATCAATAGCATCGACCATGTCAGCACGAACCATCGACACCTCATCAATCACCAAAATACCTAACTTGTTATAGAGTCGTCGATCTTTAAGCTTCTTGATATCTTCTTCAGGAAAAATTAAACGAGGTGGAAATTTAAAGAAGGAATGAATAGTCATCCCTCTTACTTGCAGCGCAGCAACACCAGTTGGTGCTACAACTGCCAATTCCTCTGTAGAGTTCGTTCTTAAATAATTAACTAAAGTAGATTTACCTGTTCCGGCTCTACCGCTAATAAAAATGTAAGGATCTTTGCGTTCGATGGCGGCAAGGACCGCCTCATATTCTGGAGTTATTTCAATCAAAGGAAAATTTCTATCGTTTGAATTGGATGACTATTTCGTATCTGCTAGAAATTCATCCACAATTTCTTGGAATGCATTTTCAAACACTTCGATAGGTTGCGCACCTTGTAACAAGTATTTTCCATTCAGAATAATGGAAGGAACGGATTGGATACCCAAAGTTCGATAATGCTCTTCCATTTCCCTAACTTCTTGACCATATTGACCAGAATTAATAATTTCTAAGGCTTGCAAAGGGTCTAAATCCGCCCGTTCCACTGCAGCACAGAGCTTATAGGGATCCTCTAAATCTTCATTACGACAAAAACAAGTTTCTAACAACTCTCTTTTTAATCGATATTGAGCGATATAACCATGTTCCTCTAATGCCCAATGCAATAAACGGTGACAGGTAAAAGTGTTATAAATCATTGGTCGAATTTCATCATTAAAATCAAATCCAGCTAACCTAGCATGTTCCCGAATTTTAATTTGATTAATTTTTATGTCATGGGCCGATTGCCCATATTTTTCTGACAAATGCTCAATCGTATTCATACCACCCTTTGGAACATTGGGGTTCAATTCAAAAGGCCTGAAAAATATCTCAACTTCGGCTTGATCGGCAATATTAAGGGCTGCTTGTTCAAGATGACCTAGACCAACTGCACACCATGGGCAAGCAACATCGGAAACGAAATCTACGTGAATTTTTACTCTCATGAATATATTCTCTAAGGAATTAAGTACTATAAAAAGATTTAAATAAACTCAATACTACAACAACATAAACGGCAGACTAATATTTAGAGTGTTTCTTAAAATAATGAATAGTGAAATTTTAAAACGAAGTACAACTTTAGACTTAAAAAGTGGCCTATGTATGATTTATTTTGCACAACCGTTTAACTATTCAGCCCAAATAGTCAGGCTCAATTAAGTATCAAATCGCAATTAAGTATCAAATCGAATAGTAAAGTTCGCTATTTGGGAACGCCAATGTGGGTACACCGGTAAATCACTTATTAACCAGATAGCTTTCAATTTTTCCCTAAAGGTTCAAACAACAACTCAAAAGCTTTCATCAGGCAAGTAATCTCGAAGATGACAACATTTATCATATAAAAAAGAACCATCAAAAAATATGCCTTTAAAATGTCGATGAATCAACCCCGAATTTAAAACATATTGCATTTCGTCATTATTGACATTAACCAATGTAAATAATGACACCAGAAAGATTAAAAAAAACATGGATATGACACTTATTTCATCTATTTTTTTGTTTTACGGCATTTTGTCACTTGCTTATGCTGGTGTGTTATTTCAATTCATTAATAAAACCAAAGATTCTGCAATTACTTACTGGGCTTGTGGTGCTTTTTTAATGGGCATAGCAACGATTTCCACGATATTCCGAACGGAATCGAATTTATCAACAGCGTATATCGTTTCAAATGGAATCGCATTTAATGCCTATATCTTCTTTGCGATCGGACTCCAACAGATAGACGGTAATGAAAGTAAATTCAAAAATAAGGTGTTTTACTCGATTGGATATCTTTTAGCATATTGCAGCGCTTTAAGTATTATTGGCTTATATTTCAGTAAAACCTATCAAACAATATGTGTATCAATTCTGGTATCCACAATATATTTATATTGTTGTTACATCTGTTTTAAGATTAATCAAAAAAACGCAAATTTACACATTAAAATATTAGCTATCACTGCTTTCTTAAGCTCCCTGATGTGGGCTTTTAGAATTTTATTTGCCCCCTTTGGAATATCAGTTAGTGCCTTTGATACCAATACTATCAATTCACTTATTTTTATTAGTATTTTTATTTTAGGTATATTTTGGTATTTTACTTTTATTGCTTTTCTCTATTCGCAAGCTAGTAAGGCAGAACAAATCGCACTTAATCGCTTTGAAGGAATGGCGACAACTTTGCCCTGTGCACTTTATGAATTCTTCCTCTACCCTGATTACTCTAGTCAATTTACTTACATTAGCCCTAGTATTAAGGATATAGTTGGACACAATGCTGAGTCGATTATGGCGGACTCTTCACTCATCATTGAACAGATTCATCCAGATGATAAAGAGCACTTTTGGAAGACTAATTTAGAGGCGTATTACTCCGGTAATACTTTTTTAATTGAAACCAGGTTAATCGTATCGGATGGTTCAGTTAAATGGATCCAAGTCTCTTCTTCGCCAAGGGGAGAGGATTTTAAAAATGTTCCTTGGAGCGGTTACATAATTGATATAACAAATCGGAAACAGTTTGAGATAAAGGCTAAAACAGTTGATTCGTTAACTTTATTAAATCAAGAAACAACTAGACTCTTAAAAGAAAAAGAACAACTTGTTGTCAGTTTGCTAAAGGCTAACAAAACAGTAGTAACTGGCGCTCTGGCAGCATCTATTGCACATGAATTAAATCAACCAATCGGTGCGTCGAATTTAAATATTCAGTTTTTGCAAAAAAAGCTAGATCAAAAGGAGCTAGACCCCGAACTTAATAGTAAGGTTCTAGGCTTATTGGCTAGAGAAAATACACGTGCTG
>CANFME010000088.1 GCA_947448305.1 Burkholderiaceae bacterium | reverse complement strand
TTAGACTTTTTGCTAAGATTAAGATCGAACGAATAATGGCTCTATCTCCTGGGTCATTCATTAAGTCCGTTACAAAACTTTTATCAATCTTAATTTCATCCAAAGGTAATCTTTTTAAATAGGTTAGAGAGGAGTATCCCGTCCCAAAATCATCAATCGAGAAGCGGACTCCAATGGCCCGCAAATCCAACATAATATGGATAACGTGATCGAGGTCATTTAGCAAAACACTCTCAGTCAGTTCTAGAGTTAGGAGATGGGGATTAGCGCCAGTTTGTAGCAATATTTGCTTTAACTGGTTAGAAAAGTCAGTTTGACGAAATTGAAGCGCACTAATATTGATCGACAAGCATAGCTCTGCTGTTAAAGGGGTTGACCGCCATTCAATTAATTGCTTACAAACTGTCTCAATAGCCCAATAACCAATCGGTATGATTAAACCATTTTCTTCTGCCAAGGGAATAAAAGATAATGGTGGAATTAACCCATTTTCAGGACATTGCCATCTTAGTAGTGCCTCAGCTCCTTTTAATTGTCCATTGAAGTTCACTTGAGGTTGATAGTGAAAAGTAAATTCGTCGTTACTAACAGCAGACTTTAATCGATCTGTGAGACTTGCACGTTCGATAAATTTCTCATGCATTTCTGTATTAAAAATACTGACGGTATTTCTTCCAGAAGATTTTGCCTGATACAGGGCAATATCTGCTTGTTTAAATAATAAATGGAGATCTTTTTCTTCATTAGGGAAAGTGGCAACTCCGATACTGGCAGTGATATTGTGGGTAATACCATTAATTTCTTTTGGTTGGCTAAGTAAATGAATGAGCTTATCTAAAACCACTTTAATTGATATGCTTGCAGCCCCCAGATCATTACCTAACTCGGTGAGTAATACAACAAATTCATCCCCACCCAATCTGGCTGCAGTGTCGGAGTCCCTCAGTGCGGCGCGTAAACATTTGGAAACATCAATTAGTATTTCGTCACCCACATCATGACCATAGAGATCATTAATAGTTTTGAAATGATCTAAATCAATCATCAAAATTGCACCGTACTTTCCTGAACGAACGGATTGAAGATGTGCTTGTTGTAAGCGGTCTATTAAAAGACGTCGATTGGGGAGATCCGTCAAGGGATCATAAAATGCTAACTCTAATATTTTTCTTTCAGCTTCTCTTGGATCTCTAATATTTGAGTAAATAGCTAGGAAATGATTAATCTCATCTTTGTTATTACGAATTGCAGAAATGGATAGCCAAATGGGGTAGATTGCTCCATCTTTGCGACGATTCCAAATATTGCCTTCCCAACGCCCTTCGGAGAGAATTGCTTCCCAAAGATTTCGGTAAAATGCTGGATCCTGATGCTCTTCAGATTTAAAGAGGGATGGTTTATTACCGATTAATTCTTCCAAAGAATATCCAGTAGCCAAAGAAAAAGCATCGTTGGCTTTTAATATAGTGCCATTTGCGTTCGTGACAAGCATGGGATCTCTAGATTGAAAAGCGACAGATGCGATGTGAAGCTCCGCTTCCGCCATTTTTCTTTTAGTAATATTCTCCGAGAGAATAATAATTCCACCGATTTGTCCCTTGGAATTTTTCCAAGGAAGTGTCTCCCACCGAATCCACGTCTCAGTACCATCAGCTACAACGATTAAATCCTCATCACAACTTTCCGACGCGCCAGCTAAACAGCGTAGATGGGTTTGCCTCAATTTTTCAGGGGTATGAGGAAAAAGTTTGTAGTGATTGTTACCAATGACATCATACGCATTAATTTTACGATCTTCTAACCATCGGCGGCTTGCAAACAAATAATTCATCTTGTTATCAAACATGGCAATCCCTGCCGGGGCATTATTAATGAATAATTGCAACTTAGAATTGGCAGAAGTTAACTCTTCTGCATTGGTATCCAAGGCATTTTCCAATAAACGTTTCTCTCGATCTGCTGCCACATAAGCTTCGTTAACTAAACTCAGCAGCGAGTGCCACTTGGTTTCAACTTCTATATCTTTCTCGGCAACTTGATGGAGTTGTCTACGCAGTAAACGATGCGTTTTAGGTTTGAAATCTGGAAAAGTTAAAAAAGGATCACTCATCTTCGGAAATTAGAGTAATGGTTGAAGTTTGATTGTGCAACTGACAACTTTGTAAATTATGGGAGGCAAATTCCCCATAAGAATAAAAGCCCGATATCTTAAACTCACTTCCTAGCTCATCGGCTAGCAACTCCATTTCTTCCTCAGAAATTTGATCTAACACGAGTCTGCGACCCACACAACTTACAACGAGGCATAGGCCTTGATTTTTTTGGTGTTGATTCTTTAAGGCACTAATATTTTCTTGAGTTGATTCGAGTAAAGAATCAATGTTGGTTTTCATGAGTCGTGCAAAACTAGCCTCCGGCATATCACCAGCAAAGGTTAAGCTATTCTGTTCCCGATTAATACCCAAAAGAGTCCTAATGATCGGATTCTCATTTTCTGTTCTACGCATGGAAAGAGGGAAACGTAAGCCACTACTAGGAAGTTCTTTGGCCTGTTCACCTAAATATCTTTCATAGATATCTAAAGCGGGTTCATGATCAAGCTCATATACTGTGTTTTTAATGGAGCGGGTAACGCGCCTTTCGGCACCAAACTCTGTCCAGCCAGTAGAAAATCCACTAGTAATATGAACGGCACCGTAAAAACCAATAATAACGACTTGATTTTTTTTAGTGGGGCCATTAAACATAATGCCTGTTTTAGCAAAGCGATCCGCATCGCCAGCTAAGCCCCCAGTGATTGAGATCTCATTTACATGAAGGCTTAAACTCTCAGCTAAATCAGTCGCATTGATATCAAGTCCATCACAAACAATAAAACAGTGTCGTAAATGCTCTCTAGGAAAATCCTTGAGCGCTAGCTGTATTTCATCTGCAATATTAGAAGATGAATCATGGACAATACCGACTGATTTGATCCAGCTTTTGTCAAATTGAAGGGCTAATACGGTGAGGTTGTTATCTGAAATTTTGGTATTTCTAATATTGCCAGACGAAGAGCAACCAATAATGTCGGCTTTTGGATAAAAGCTTGTGAGTTCTTGATAACACTCTTCTTGGTAGAAGTAATCTGTGTCAGCAAAGACAAATACCAGGTCAGAAGAGGATTGAAGGCCGGTTTTTGTATCCCAGCCATTCTCTTTGTCCCAACTAATTTGTTGAATATTCATAGATAGAACAATTATCTCAAGGTTAAAGAAATGACATTGCTAGCTTTTAATGCACAAATATATAACCTAATTGTCCCATAATTTATTCTCTATGTAACCTTATAAAATATTGATTACATAGGGAAAGTATCTATTCCTTTTGCTTTTAAACTGCGTCAGCGTTAGTGACATATCCTAATCCCATCGCTTCATTTACGCGTGGCATCACTTCATGAGCCATTAACTCCATGGACCTTCTGCCGAGAACGGGATCAACCAAGTCCATCCCCGCATAGACGATTTCGCCAATGTTGCAACCAATACGATCTTGTAATGACAAGATTTGATCAACAACTTCATTGACTGTTCCGCAAATGACTAAATCATCTAAGATGCCGTCTAAAGTAATCGTTGAGTCATCAGCTTCTTGGCTTTTCTTGAAAATCACGTGACGGTTAGATATTTTCATCTTGGTCAACATTTGTTTGTAGTAATAGCGGTATGGGCTATTAGCATTTGATTTGCCATATTCCTTAGCGATTTTAGAATCATCTCCAACAAATACGGTCCTAGCCACGCGCCAATCTTTCACGAGTGCCTGTTGACCTACGTTTTGTTTCCCTTGGGAAAAATTATGCCAGTGGCTTGGTAGCCAATTTTCTAGTAAAAAATTAGCTGACATCGGGTGGAAATCTCGTTGACCCATGGCAATGACACCTTTTGAGAAAGGAGCTACAACAGTGCCCACAATTTCAGGATAAGGTTTTTGTAAAGGCTTCATGATGTAGCCTCTACCGATTTCTAAAACTTGGGTATTTTGTACGCTTACCTTGAATCGATTATTTGGTAAGTCAATATTATAAGGCGGCTCACCAGCCCAAATAGCTAAAATAACATCTATGGCTTCGGCGAAAATTTTAGTACGATCTTCAGATAATATTCCAAGAGCCTCAGCATCTGAAGCAAGTGCACCTGGGCTAATACCAAAAATAAAACGACCTTTTGCTAGGCGATCAAACATGGCTGCTTGTGCTGCAATTAAAGTAGGGTGGGCATGAGACAAGTTTGAAGTGCCGGTTCCGAGTTTAATATTTTTTGTTTCAAAAATCAAAGTTGCTAAAAAAATCATACTGTTGGTGACATTTTCAGCTTGATCGGTCAGATGTTCACCTACAAAGGCGTCATAAAACCCTAGCTTATCCGCCAAAATGATTGTTTGACGATCTTCATGTAATGTTTCCGTACCATCTCGCTCTAATGGATGGAGCGGCATTGTGAAATAACCTAGTCTCATAGTAAATCCCTAATTCAAAATTTAGTTTTAATTTTAATCAATAGTTTAATTTTATCTCAGTAGAGTTTTTTTTGATTTTTTTATGTTTATCTGGATTGTGACAAAAGACTACACATTATTTTTAAGTGTTTTCATTCAGTCGAGTATATAATTCAATATTCCAACTAGAGTGTTTTCGATGACCAAATTTGTCTTCGTTACTGGTGGTGTGGTTTCTTCCCTCGGGAAAGGAATCGCAGCCGCTTCGTTAGCCGCGATTCTCGAATCTCGCGGCCTTAGAGTCACCCTCCTAAAATTAGATCCCTATATCAACGTTGATCCAGGAACAATGAGTCCTTTTCAGCACGGCGAGGTTTTTGTTACTGAAGATGGTGCAGAAACTGATCTTGATTTAGGTCATTATGAGCGGTTTATCACTGCAAAAATGCGTAAAAGCAATAATTTCACTACGGGGCAAATTTATGATTCTGTGATTCGTAAAGAGCGTCGTGGTGAGTATTTAGGCAAAACTGTTCAAGTGATTCCTCATATAACCAATGAAATCCAGACTTTCATTGAGCGCGGTGCGGCTGCTTGTTTTGGTGGTCAAACGGACGTTGCAATCTGTGAGATTGGTGGGACTGTTGGTGATATTGAATCCTTACCATTCCTAGAGGCAGCTCGACAAATGAGTTTGCGTAAACCACGGAATGATACGGCCTTTATTCATCTAACCCTTGTACCTTATATAGCAAGTGCTGGTGAGTTAAAAACTAAACCTACCCAGCACTCAGTGCAAAAATTGCGTGAAATTGGCATTATGCCGACTGCTTTATTATGTCGCGCTGATCGTGCCATACCCGCAGAAGAAATTTCTAAGATTTCTTTATTTGCAAATATGCGTGAAGATGCAGTTATTTCAGTATGGGATGTGGATACTATTTATAAAATTCCTCAGATGCTGCATGAGCAAGGATTAGACGAGATCATTTGCAATGAACTTAACTTGAATCCTCCTCCAGCAGATTTATCGGTTTGGAGTAGCTTAGTTCACCGGATGGAAAATCCGAAGTATCACATCAATATTGGTATGGTCGGTAAGTATATGGAATTAACCGAGTCCTATAAATCTTTAATTGAAGCCTTACGTCATGCTGGTATTCATAATGAAACTCAGGTGAATATTCGCTATGTCGATTCAGAGCTGTTAGAACATGGTGATATTGCTAGTATTGAAGGCTTAGATGCGATTCTAGTTCCTGGTGGTTTCGGAGTTAGAGGTACTGAAGGAAAAATTGCTGCAATTTCACATGCTCGTGAACAGCGTATTCCTTATTTAGGCATTTGCCTAGGCATGCAACTAGCTGTGATTGAATTTGCCAGAAATGTGGCAGGTTTTAAAGAAGCAAATAGTACCGAATTTAATCCTGAGGTAGCGCATAAAGTGGTTGCTTTGATTACCGAATGGGAAAATAGCGACGGTAAAGTCCAATTGCGTGATGATCAATCTGATCTTGGCGGTACCATGCGCCTTGGGTCACAAAAATGTCCAGTCAAGCCGGGTACTTTAGCTAGTGAAATTTACGGTGCAGAAGTGAATGAGCGCCATCGCCATCGCTATGAAGTCAATAATGAATATGTGCCACAGTTAGAAGCATCCGGTATGATTATTTCCGCTAGAACCCCAACCGAAAATCTCCCTGAGATGATGGAGTTACCTCAAGATTTGCACCCGTGGTTTTTTGGCGTGCAATTTCACCCAGAGTTTACTTCTACCCCTCGTGATGGTCACCCTTTGTTTAGTTCTTTTGTTCAAGCGGCAAAGGCATATTCGTTACAAAAAAATCTATCGAAGGAATCGGTATGAAGCTTTGTGGTTTTCCCGTTGGACTAGAGCATCCTTTCTTCTTGATTGCTGGGCCTTGTGTAATTGAGTCCGAACAAATGGCTCTTGAAACGGCGCAAGAACTCAAGCAAATTACCACAGAGCTAGGTATTCCTTTTATTTATAAGTCATCTTTTGACAAAGCGAATAGATCTTCTGGATCAACTTTTCGTGGTCTCGGTATGAGTAAAGGATTGGATATTCTTGCTTTAGTCAAAGAAAAAATCGGCGTTCCAGTATTGACTGACGTTCACGAGATATCGGAAATAACGCCAGTTTCCCAGGTTGTTGATGTGTTACAAACGCCAGCTTTTTTATGCCGTCAAACCGATTTTATTCAAGCTTGTGCGACGAGTGGCAAACCAGTCAATATCAAAAAAGGGCAATTTTTGGCACCTCACGATATGCTCAACGTGATCAATAAAGCAAGAGCCGCTGCTAAAGCTGCTGGCCTTCCAGAAGATCAATTTATGGCTTGTGAACGTGGCGTCAGTTTTGGTTATAACAACCTGGTTTCTGATATGCGAAGTCTTGCGATTATGCGCGAGACGAATGCTCCCGTCGTTTTTGATGCAACACATTCAGTCCAGTTACCAGGCGGGCAAGGTACGACTAGTGGCGGACAAAGAGAGTTTGTTCCTGTTTTAGCAAGAGCGGCAATGGCAGTAGGTATTAGTGGAATTTTCATGGAAACACATCCCGATCCAGCCAAGGCGATGTCAGATGGTCCCAATGCAGTACCACTAAATAAAATGAAAACATTACTCGCAAGTCTTAAAGCCATTGATGATTTGGTGAAGCGTCCAAATATGTTTTTAGAAAACGAATTTTAATTAGATAACCATCTAACTAGAAGCTTGAAAATTTTAATTTAATGAAGAGAAAATAATGAGTGCAATTGTTGATATTATCGGTCGTGAAATTTTAGATTCTCGTGGCAATCCTACTGTTGAGTGTGATGTCCTTTTGGAATCTGGTGTAATGGGACGTGCTGCAGTTCCAAGTGGAGCCTCAACAGGTTCTAGAGAAGCCATTGAACTGCGTGACGGAGAACATGGTAGATACCTTGGTAAGGGTGTTCTCAAGGCCGTTGATAATATTAATACCGAAATTGCTGAGTCCATTATGGGTTTAGACGCTTCGGAACAAGCTTTTTTAGACCGTACATTAATTGATTTAGACGGTACAGATAACAAAGCTAGACTTGGCGCCAATGCAACCTTGGCCGTCTCTATGGCAGTTGCTAGAGCCTCTGCAGAAGAGGCTGGTTTACCTCTTTATCGTTACTTTGGTGGATCTGGCGCGATGCAAATGCCTGTGCCGATGATGAATATCGTCAATGGTGGTGCGCACGCAAATAATAGTTTAGATATCCAAGAATTTATGATCATGCCAGTGAGCATGACAAATTTTAGAGAAGCACTTCGTTGTGGCGCTGAAGTATTTCATAGCCTCAAGAAAATTTTGCATGACAAAAATATGCCAACTTCAGTTGGTGATGAAGGTGGTTTTGCACCTAATTTTGCTAGTAACGAAGAGTGTTTAAACACAGTTTTGCAAGCTATTGAAAAAGCAGGCTATCGCCCTGGTGAAGATGTATTACTTGCACTTGATTGTGCTGCTAGTGAATTTTACAAGGACGGCAAATACAATTTAAGCGGTGAGGGCTTGCAACTCACCTCATCTGAATTTGCTGATTATTTGGGTAATTTAGCAGATAAATATCCAATCGTATCAATTGAAGACGGTATGCACGAAGCTGACTGGGAAGGTTGGTCAACGCTTACTCAAAAACTTGGTAAGAAAATTCAGCTCGTTGGAGATGATCTTTTTGTGACGAATACCAAGATTTTGAAAGAAGGCATTCAAAAAGGGATTGCAAACTCCATCTTAATCAAGATCAATCAAATCGGTACTTTGACCGAAACTTTTGCTGCAATTGAAATGGCTAAGCGTGCCAACTACACATCCGTTATTTCGCATCGTTCTGGTGAAACGGAAGATAGTACTATCGCAGATATCGCAGTCGGTTTAAATGCAGGTCAAATTAAGACAGGTTCTTTATCCCGTTCTGATCGTATCGCTAAGTACAACCAATTGCTTCGCATTGAAGAAGATTTGGGTGACATCGCTAGCTATCCAGGTCGTTCAGCATTTTATAATTTAGGTTATTAAGCAAACTGCATGCGCTATATTGTTTATGGATTACTGATTTTATTAGTGGCCATTCAATATCCTCTTTGGATTGGGAAGGGTGGTTGGTTGTATGTATACCAATTAGACAAAGAGGTAAAAGTGCTTGTAGATGCAAATAAAGAGCTAGAAATTCGTAATGCAAAAATCTCTGGAGATGTTCAGGATTTAAAGCAAGGCACCAAAGGCGTTGAGGAACGCGCCCGTTTAGAGCATGGGATGGTTAAAGACAATGAGATTTTGGTGAAAGTCCTCAAGCCAGATGAGTCTTTACCCAAACCCAGTAAAGCTGCCAATTAAACCCAATTTAACACCGCTTTTAGAACTAATCTAAAAGCTATTAGTGCTTTCCTTGTGGTGGCTTTATTTTGTCTACCAAGTTGTCAGCCGTAAATAATTGCTGGCAATCCACTAAATCAAATAGATAAACTTGACCACAAAAATCGCAAGTCGTTTCGACTTGTTGTTGTTCTGCCAAAATCTCTGCTACCTCATCTTTTCCAAGCATTAACATCATATTGCCTACTTTTTCACGAGAACATTGGCAGGCAAAGTGGACGTGGCGAAGTGGAAATCCTCGCACGCCTTGATAATTGGCTTCATCTAGGAATAAGCGCTGCATTAAAACTGTTGGCGAAGTGGATAAAAGTTCCTCATCTTTAACGGTATTGACCATCATCATGACCCGATTCCAGTCTTCTGCTAACTCGTCATGATCTATCGGAGTGCTGCTTGTTTTACCACCAGTATTGGGTAATTTTTGAATCAAAATACCGCCAGCATGGGTATCATTGCTACTTAATAGAATGTGGGTTTCGAGCTGTTCAGAGTAATTCATATAAGCCATAACAGCTTGCGCAATCGAAGTAATCGGTTTACCTCCAAGCATTAAGGGAACGATGCCTTGATAGGCTTGCTGACCGTCTTGTCGGTTCTTTGGATCTAAAGTGATTGCTAATTTACCCTGACCATCCGGATTAATGAGTTCAGAGAGAGTGGAGTCCTCATAAATCATCGCGGGGTCGATATCCTTAGCTAATTTAACAGTAGCGCGTATATCTAAATTCATATTACATTCGACTACTATTAAACGCACGAGTCCGGTACCCTGTGCCTGAATAATTAAAGTGCCATCAAACTTGAGTGTTGCGCTTAATAAAGCACCCGCAGCGACCATCTCTCCCAAATGCTTTTGAATAATTGGAGGATAGCTTTTTCGTTCTAGGATGGTTTTCCATGCGGTATTTAAAAGGACTATTTCGCCGCGAATTTGGCTTTTTTCAAATAAAAACGTTTGTAGCGTGTCAAATTGATCAGTGGATTTGTTACTTGACGATGTATCAGAAGAAGTTGTCATAAAAAACTATTTGTGGTTTTAGAGGATGAATTGATTGTTTTTTAATTTCTACCCAGCAAGATATGCCTGGTTCTGAAATGTAGGATTCTATTCGTAATATTTGTTATTGTATTGGTAATGCATTTATTCGATGAAAACTCTTCAAAAAATGGCCAAGGTTTAAGTTCTTTTCCACAAGAACATCCATTGTTGACTGCACTTGCTTTGGCTTTCGGTGCTGCGATCACGCTTGGTATCTCAAGGTTTGCCTATGCCTTATTCTTGCCATTGATGCGCACAGACTTAAACTGGTCATATTTGACAGCCGGTAACATGAATACCGGAAATGCGATTGGTTACTTTATTGGTGCAATGAGCTCAGCCTGGGCTTTTTCAAAAGTTGGTCTTAGGCGACCATTTTTATGGATGTTAATACTCACAATCGTGATCATGTTTTTGACT
>CANFME010000087.1 GCA_947448305.1 Burkholderiaceae bacterium | reverse complement strand
TGGGCATTCTGGTGGCGCCGCTTTTGCAGGCGTCATGATTGGGAGAACTCCGGGAATTGCGAATGGTGCCCTATTATTATCTTGTCCTTGTGACATTAGTCGCTGGCGCTCTGATCACCAGGCTCAACCCTGGGGCTCACTATCTCCCATTGATTTTTACAAAACCACTCCTATAACTACCAAGGTAATTGCAATTACTGGTGATAGCGATAACAATACTAGAGAACATTTAGCTAAAGAATATGTTGCTGCCTTGACTACAAGAGGTGTGAATGCTCGATATATTTCGGCTATAAATAGTTCTCATAACGACACTGTAAATGTAGAATTAGTAACGGACCCAATTAAAGCATTACTAAAAACCAATGATTAACTCCTCACCTTTAACCACACAAAAAAAATGAAAAATGAAATCCAGACAACAACCATTTTAAAATGGGCATTTAATGCCTTAATCTCTTTCAGTTTTTTTAGTTCTGTTACAAGTTTTGCGGCAGATGCTTACCCAAATCAAACCATTAAATTTGTAGTTCCCTATTCTCCTGGTGGTCTTCCAGATACAGTAGCTAGACAATTATCTGTTTTACTTGGTGAGCGTTTAGGTCAATCCGTTATCGTCGATAACAAACCAGGTGCTGGCGGAATTATTGCTGGGCAAGTTGTGAAATCCTCGCCAGCTGATGGGTATACCTTTTTAGTAACGGACACGATTTCTTACAACACGAGCCATTTGTTAAGTTCTAATATTTCCTATGACCCTAGAAAAGATTTCAAACCCATTGCGATCGTCGCCAAAGCCCCCAACTTTTTAGCGATTAGTTCAAATGTTCCGGCGAATAATTTTACTGAATTTTCGACTTATATTAAAGAGCATCCAGGGGCAGTTAACTATGGTTCATCTGGCATTGGCAGTCCACATCATCTCGCCATGGAAGCATTACGTATTTCTCAAAGCTGGGATATTAATCACATCCCTTACAAAGGCTCTTCACAATCAGTACCTGCTTTAGTTGGTGGTCAAGTTCAAGCAGTCTTTGCCGCCTACCCTTCTCTAGTTGGCTTTGAAAAAAATGGCAAAGTGAAAATCATTGGCGCTGCTTCTGTAAAACCCTCAAAACTTGCTCCCGAGATTCCTGCTCTTGGAGCGAATATCCCAGGATATGAATATGTTCATACGATTGCTATCTTTGGATTACTAGGAGTACCAAGCTCTGTTACCGCAAAATTAAATCAAGAATTAAAAGCTCTTGCCGCACAACAGAAGGTAGTCGATAACTTTAAACCGATGGGTATCGAATTCGAAATTTCAGGTCCTGAAGAATCTACTAAATGGGTTAAAGATGAAAGTGATCGCATCAGCAAACTCATGCAAGAGGCTAAAATTAAAATGCAATAATCAGGTTTGCAGTTCCTGAATCTCTTCAGGAGCTGCGCCCAATATTCTCCAGTTGGTACCTTTATCAACGACTTCTTCCCAGGCTTTTAACTGATCTAACGAAATCGTACTCGTAGAGTGATCAAATACAGTTTTACCTTCGCCAGTTGCTTTTGCTGCGGAATGCATTAAACGCCTAAAAGTGACAATCGCTTGATCACTTGCACCTAATATATCGTGTGAACGATTCGCAATCGGGCCCATCCCTACCCACATAGCAATATCTTGATTCGGAATACCACTAATACCAGTGTAATTACCCTGCTTCATAAGTTCACGATCTTGCATAAAATCATTTCCAAGATGACGGCGATTGGTATAGTCAGGATTCAGATCTTCACCGACAGTTGTTGATAAGAATTTTCTCCAAGTTTGGGTACTGGGGACATCTCCTTCACCAAAAGCGATAAAGTGAAAGGCTGTATTTTCATTATCAATTGGTACTATCACTGTTGCGACCCGATAAGAAGTGTTGGGTGGAATCAAACTAATAAACGGCGCTACGTACACGGTAACTCGAACATAATCATGTGTAGTCGCTTGTTTAATCGGCCGACGAATCGCTGCATATCGAAAACCAAAGTCTGTTTCTTGTATCTCAAATCTTGGAGATTTGTCTGTTGATGGTCGAAGCCATTGCGTATCAGTGGCTTGGCCAAATTCTACTGGCGCTGGAACCATATCTGATGAATGTAAGCTTGAAGAATGTGCTGAATCAATTTGTCCCTCCGTAATTTGCGCCCAATTACATGGGATCTTAATTTTAGAGATACTTACCTTTGTATTTTCATTAGGGCAAAAAGGTGGTGGCAAAAAATTTGGGATATGAGCTTGATCACCCATAAATGCCCAAACAAATCCTCCCCACTCTTTTGTTGGGTATGCTTTTTGTTTAATTTTTTGCTTTAGTGGGCTGGCAGTTGGCTCAGAGGGCATTTCAAGAATATTTCCCTCAGCATCCATTTTCCAGCCATGATATAGGCATCGTAGCGCACACTTTTCATTACGGCCATAGACTAAAGACGCTCCGCGATGAGGACAAAACTCACCCATTAGGCCAACAGTTCCATTGCTATCTCGATAAGCAACTAAGGGCTCTCCAAATAACTTTACCCTAGTTGGCTTTCCATCGACTTCAATCTCTTCACTCAATAATGCTGGCACCCAAAACTGACGCATGAGTTTTCCCATGGGCGCATCGCCCTCTACTAAACAAAGTAAATCATTTTCTGCTGGGGTCACTCTTCTCTCCAATTCAAATCAATTTTTGTCATTTTTACAAAAAAATAAAAATACTTAGGTACCTAAGTTAGAATAGTATAACCTGTAAAAATAGACGTCAATCTTTTTTAATTAGACCCAGATCATCTCAATGAAAAAATATTTGAATTTAGTAGTTCAAGAAAAAACCCCTTTAGAAGGTGATGTATATCAATTAATTTTGTCCGATCCGACAGGCAATCTATTACCAAGCTTCAGACCAGGAGCTCATATCGAGGTAAAAACACCGCACGGTTTATATCGCCACTACTCTCTCATTGGAGCTGGAAATGCACCGCATACTTATGAGCTAGGAATTAAAAGAATGGTCAATGGAAGAGGTGGTTCAATGGAAATGGTGGATGAACTACTAGTTGGTCAAGAAATTCAGGTCAGTCTTCCAGAAAACTTTTTTGCACTCGAAAAGGCCGATGAATATCTTTTTATTGCTGGTGGCATTGGCATCACACCGATTCTGTCGATGCTCGAACACCTTCATGAGATCGGTCATGATCACTACCATTTAATTTACTGTACTCGCACCCTTGACCAAACACCCTATTTAAATCAACTAAAAAACATGCTGAAGCCTGAGCAACTCACTCTGCATCATGATGAAGGCTCACTCTCAAACCAAATTGATTTTTGGCCCTTCCTTGCACAACCCAAAGATGGCCTCATCTACTGTTGTGGACCTAGCGCCATGATGGAAGATATTAGAGGAATGACAGGGCATTGGGAGGAAGGCACTGTTCGATTTGAAGATTTTGGCTCATCACAAACCAAGCCTCCCCTCTCTGCTGAGGATAATTCACCTTTTGAAGTAAAGCATGCTACAAGTGGTCATACTTATCAGATTCCCGCCAATCAAACGATTCTAGAATCTCTTCGTGAACAAGGGATATCTTTGCCAAGCTCCTGTGAGAGTGGAACGTGTGGTACTTGCTTAGTAAAATTAGTAGAAGGTGAGGCGGATCACCGTGACTTTATTTTAGATCAGGCAAGACAACAGTCTGAAATACTCATTTGTATTTCTAGGTCAAAATCTACTGTATTGGTTTTAGACTGGTAAATTATGGTGATGCAAACTAAACATGCTCTTAAAATTGCGATTTGCGGTCTAGGTAGGGCCTTCGTCCTTACTCTACCTTCGTTCCTAAAATACCCTGGTTTGGATATCGTGGGAGGCATTGATCCTCAAGAAGATACTCGAAAACAATTTACAAAAACTTTATCGCAACCCAGTTTTTCCACATTAGAAGAATTACACCAATCGATTGATTACGATGCAGTCTATGTAGCAAGTCCTCATCAATTTCATTTGGAGCATGTTTCGTTCTTTTTGAAAAAAAGAAAAATTGTTCTTTGTGAAAAACCAATGTCAATCAGTGTTGCAGATGCTTTGGAGATGGCAAGGCTTTCTGATGAATTTGATACTCCACTTCTCATAGGCCCTAGCCACAGTTATGACGAATCTATTTTGCAAACGGCGAGAATGATTCATCAAGGAAATTTTGGTCAAGTTCGAATGATTCAGATGCTGAACTACACAGATTTTTTATATCGTCCAAGGCGCACAGAAGAATTAGACTCCTCACGAGGTGGTGGGGTCGTGTATAGCCAAGCAGCCCACCACCTAGATATTGCAAGACTTTTAGGTGGAAGCCATGTCAAAACGATTACTGCTCAAACTGGCAACTGGGATCCTACTCGATCAACAGAAGGCGCTTATTCTGCGCAACTAAAATTTGAAAATGGCTGCTTTGCCTCATTAACTTATAGTGGTTATGGGCTTTATGACAGCGATGAACTCTGTGGTAATTTTTCAGAATTGGGCTTTCATAAAAATGAACTGGTAACTGGCAAAGCCAAAAAAACACTTGAAGCGTCTTTAGCAATGGGCTTGTCTGAAGACGATTTAAAACGGAAAAACTCTAATTTAAAAATGAATCAGGAAATCCAATCGCCTGATACGCATGAACATTTCGGTATGATTTTAGTGAGTTGTGATTCTGCTGATTTGAAAATCATGCCAGATCAATTATTGATTTATGAAACTCAAGGGATTCGAAAAATCCCATTTGCAAAACCTACTATTCCTCGCGAGAACGTCTTTAAAGAATTATTGCAAGTTTGGCAAGGTCACACGGCGTTACATGATGCAAAATGGGGTCTCTCAACGATGGAGCTAGTCGCTGGACTTCTAGAGTCAGCAAAACAGCAAACGATTTATACAACCCATTATCAATCACCAATGCGATTAGATTCTTTACTGAAAGGTTAATCTTGCAAGAAAAAAAAGGGTTCGATAAACACGTTACGATGCCCGAAGACCGTTTGGCACATATTGTCCGAGATACTGGGCGTCTATATATGCGGGCTCTTCAACAACGCTTAGAATTACATAACATCTCTTTTGGTCATTGGGCGATCCTCAGAGTTCTTTGGGAGGAACAGGGGATTACTCAAAAAGATATTAGTCTTCGAACAGGATTGATGGAACCAACGATTCACCAAGCACTTATCAATCTTGAGAAACAACAAATCATTATGCGTGAGCGCGTTAACGGCAATCTAAAAAAATGGCACATCTTTTTAACAAGTAACGGTAAGCAACTTAGAAAAAAATTAGAACCTCTAGCCCTAGAAGTCAATCAAATAGCTGAAACGAAGATCTCGGTCAAAGATTTGGAAGTAACAAGAAGAGTGTTGCGTCAAATCATCCATAATCTTGAAGAATAATCGGATCAACTCATCAAGACAGTTCTAATAACTGAAGTAGTTGTACAAATGAAATAATATTTCCGCATTTATCAATGCTAGTAAATTTTAAAAATTTTGCATAATGGATGCCGTAGATATTCTAAAATCGAAATAGCACTTCTTTCAATGCTCTTTCGTTTCCTGATTTAAAGAATCACTAAATTCATAATCCAGTTAATATACGAGCATTGAGTAAAAATTTCACGTAAAGGAAAAAAACATGGCTGATGCAAATGAATACACCCCACCAAAAATCTGGACATGGGAAAAACCTAACGGTGGAAAATTTGCAAGTATTAATCAACCAACTGCTGGATCGCGATACGAAAAAGAATTACCAATTGGTCGCCACCCGTTACAGTTATATTCCTTGGGCACGCCAAACGGCGTAAAAGTCACAATAATGCTTGAAGAGCTCCTCGCTTTAGGGCACTCTGGGGCTGAATATGATGCATGGTTAATTACGATTGTTGACGGCGATCAATTTGGATCTGATTTCGTAAAAATAAATCCAAATTCGAAAATTCCTGCTCTACTAGATCGCAGTACACCAACCCCTATTCGTGTTTTCGAATCAGGATCAATCTTGCTTTATCTCGCTGAGAAATTTGATGCTTTCCTACCGAAAGACCTTTCTACTCGAACTGAAATGATGAATTGGCTTTTTTGGCAGATGGGGAGCGCACCATACGTAGGGGGCGGATTCGGTCATTTTTATGCTTACGCCCCTTACAAAATGGAATATCCAATCGACCGTTTTACGATGGAAGTAAAACGTCAACTTGATGTACTTGACCAACGTCTGGCAGAAAATGAATTTCTTGCCGGATCAGAATACACAATCGCAGATATAGCGGCATTTCCTTGGTATGGAGCCCTTGTTAAAGGGTGGCTATATGGTGCGGCAGAATTTCTTGGCGCCAATGAGTATTTGAATGTCCAACGATGGGTAGATACCATTTTGGAAAGGCCGGCCGTCAAACGAGGCCGTATGGTTAATCGCACTTCAGGCGAACCATCCGAGCAACTACGTGAACGTCACGATGCAAGTGATTTTGATAATAAATCACTGTAAATAAAGACCTCCGACCATTACTAACGAGTAGTTCATTGATGTACTTTTGACACAACACCTTAGGACATAAACATGACAAAAAAAATATTTGCTTTCACTTTATTAGTAAGCTTCTTCATTAGTATTACTACTTTCGCACAAAATGCGCCTTCACCAATTCGATTACGGGGAGTGATTGAGCAAGTAGATGCTCAGTCCATTACGATAAAAGAACGTCGTGGAGAAATCATAAAAATAGCGATGCCACCGAATCTGAATATCACTGAGGTCTATCCGATCAAGATGTCGGATATCCAAGAAAATAGCTTTATTGGTACTGCTACCTTGACAAGCTCCTCTGGACGTTTAGAGGCTTTAGAAGTATTAGTATTTCCTGAAGCGATGCGAGGCACTGGTGAAGGACATTTTGCATGGGACCTCATGCCTGGCAGTATGATGACGAATGCCAATGTTAGCCAATTAAAAACCATTGGTAGTGGACGTGAATTAAAGCTTGATTACAAAGGTGGTAGCAAAGTCGTTTATGTTCCAGAAAGTGCGCCGATCGTGACTTTTCGTCCAGGTTCGTCCGCTCTTTTAGTTTCCCAAGCAAATGCTATCTTGACCGTTATTGAAAAAGATGGTCAAGTAACCTTACTTCGTATCACAGTCGGAAAAGATGGATTTAAACCACCAATGTAATGCTTATTTTGTGGCGTCACCGCTCTCGATAATGACATTTTCGACAACTCCCGCACCACTGCGACGATACTGTGCAGCCGCCACATATTCAGGAGATTCAAAACACTTCACACCATCTTCGAGTGAGGGGAATTCAATTACAACAAAGCGTTGGAAATCCTGAGGTCCTTCCATAATTTGGTATTTCCCTCCCCTTGCTAAAACCTTTCCACCATATTGAGCAATAATGCCAGGAACTAGGTCGGTATATTTTTTGTACTCGACTGGGTCATTAATTTTTGAACGCGCTAACCAATAAGCTGCCATGCTGTCTCCTTTGTTATATAAATCTTGATGATATAAATTTTTTACAGTTGTTCTCAGTAAATAGATTACTACAAAGTTGGTTTAGTTTAAAAAATTCAGCTATCTACAACACACCATGAAAAACCTTACGGTGTATAGTGTTTTTTTCCGCACCTCCACCACCACTTAACCAAAGAAATCATTACAACTTCTACTTCCCAGACTCATTGTTAAGTCCATTATGAGTTTTTTTTAATACTGTATCTACATATAATTTTAATACCTCTGACCTAGTCTAATTTACCAATTCGTTTGACAACTTCATTCATCTTTGCAATATCTTTATCCCAAAAAACTTGGAATTCTGGCTCATCTAAATAAGCGATCGGACTACCTGAATTATTGAGAGCTGTTTTTACTAAATTATCATCGACGGCTGCACGTAATGCGTCACGATAACTTTTTACAATTGGTTCTGGGGTGGCTTTAGGCAGAAACAAGCCAGTCCATTGGTTGTATTCAACGGCCATACCCAACTCCTTAAAGGATGGCACATCGGGTAAAACTGCTAACCTGCCCTCTCCAGAATGAGCTAGGGCTCTTAACTTTCCGCCTTTAATATGCTGAACTACCGTTGAAGGTCCACTAGCAGTTGTCTCTACATCACCGGCTAATACTGCTAATACTGCAGGCCCCGCTCCAGTATAGGGAATATGAACCATAAAGATTTTTTGATCAGCTTTTAACATTTCCATTGGCAGTTGCATTGTTCCGTAATTACCAGATGAGCTGTAATTAAATTTACCTGGCTTCTTACGGGCATCGGCAACAAATTCTTGGATAGTTTTCCATGGTGAATCTGCACGAACAACCATTACAACAGGATCTGAAGTGATTCGACCAATGGGCCTTAGTTGGGACGTTGTGTATGAAACTAGTTTTCCCGCAATTTTATCTGTTTCCGGAATTGTTGATACTGAAGACATGGCAAACAGTACGTTATAACCATCAGGCATAGCCTTAGCTACATAAGCATTACCAATGGCGCCCCCAGCTCCAGGGCGGCTTTCCATCACGATTGGTTTTTCTAGAACCTTATTCATCCCTTCAACGACCGGTCTTCCAACCATTGTCGCCACCCCACCTGGTGGAAATGGAATTGTCATCGAAATTGGTTTAACTGGCCAAGGCTCATTAGCAAAAACATAATTGCATAGCCCTGAAGAAAATATAAAAAAAACCAGATGAATAGATTTATTAATCCTAAGAATTTTATTTAACATTGTGATCCCCATATTAACGATTTTGGTCAGTCCCAGAAATACTTGTGCCCCAAATAATCAAGCAAATTCAATAGCAAGTCTAATCATAATTAAGAAGGTGGTCTAGTTTTAAATAATGCAAAGGATGCCTGAACAATCCCAGCAAATAAACCAATCGAAACACCAATTTGTAAAGCTAGATCATAAGAACCAAAAGTATCGAAAATTAGTCCGCCCCCAAAAGCTCCAATAAAACTGCCAAATTGGTGAGCAATAAATGCAATTCCAACAAGCATCGCTTGCCATTTAACACCAAACATTTCCGCAATCGAGCCAGACACGAGTGGTATAACACCAAGCCATAGGAAACCTATAAATGCCGCAAAAATGAGTGTGTTAGTAGGATTTGGAATGACATAAAAATAATATGCTATTCCTATAGAACGTAGTATATAAATTAATCCCAATAAAAATAACTTGTTATACCGACCACCCATCCAACCAAAAAATAAACTTCCTAATGCATTAAAACCACCAATCACACCCAGAGACTGGGCGCTCAACATCGGGTCTAAACCACATAATTCAAGATAGGATGGCAAGTGCGTAGTCAAAAATACTAATTGCATACCGCAAACAAAATATGCAATCGCCATAACAATAAATGGGGGGTACTTTAGGGCTTTAACAACTACCTTCATTGGCTTGACATCATCATTTACAGACTTACCAAGAATTGGCTTTTTATCAATTCCACCAGCAAACCACGCGCCAGGAATAACAAGCGCAGCCATCACAGCAAATCCAAGCATGCCAATACGCCAATCAAACGACTGAATTAAGACTTGACCAATGGGTGCAGCTAATGAAGCGCCTATTGAACCCGCTGCAGAAACCACTCCAAGAATGAGGCTTCGCTTTTCAACTGGCACAGCTCTTGTTGCAACCGCCATTCCGATGCCTGAACCATTGCATGCAAGCGCACAGCCAATTAGAAAACCTGCACCAATAGTTACCGCCACGACACCGTTTGCTAAGGCTAAAGTAATAATTCCTAAAAGATACAAAAAGGACCCAACGACCATCACTTTTTTAAAACCAACTCGTGTTACCAAAACTCCAGTAAAAGGTTGCATTAAACCCCACATTAAATTTTGAATTGCAATAGCTAATGTGAATTGAGAAACTGAAACGCCAATATTTTGAGTAATTGAAGGCATAAATACCCCCAAACTTTGACGCATCCCCGTACTCAAGGAAAGCATCAAAGAAACTCCCAATAAAATTGGTAAGCTAGATTTAAGCCATGGGTGATTATTCAATTTAATTATTTTAGTGAGTTAATCTTAATTTTAGCTCTTCAAAGATTTGAATAACTAGAACTCGATAGTATGAGGCTATATGAGTAGACTTTAACTAAAGTCCCCAGATGTTAGTCTTTCGTCCAACTTTTGGGGGTAAGTTCATCGCTAATGATGGTTTGTATGGCCTGAGACATGCTTTACACTTTATACCGGACACATACTTTACAGTTTTAGGTATAAGGAGGTCCAATTTATGCCAGGGAATGAAAGTACGAAGATGGATAAAACGCTTAAATTTGTTTCTCGTTTTTTTAGATGGTGAGAAGATTTCTCGACTATGTGAAGAGTTTGGTATTTCCCGAGTGACTGGTCAT
>CANFME010000086.1 GCA_947448305.1 Burkholderiaceae bacterium | reverse complement strand
GAAACCTTACATTTTCCAGGGACTTCTCACATTGATGCGCGACTGATTTTCGGTAGTTTTTTGTTTGGAGTGGGATGGGCTTATGCAGGATATTGTCCTGGTCCAGCAATTGTTGCCTTAGGGGACGGACGATATGACTTGTTATATTTCATTATTCCTATGATTCTAGGAATGAAAGTGATTGATTTAACATCGCATTATTTAAAAAAATGAAAAAAGTATCGTTGTTTGAGTAGTTGGTAGAACATAAAAAAGGGATTAAAAATGAACAATATTGGCTTAAATGATCGTATCTTACGAATAGTGGTTGGCTCAGTTCTTGTGCTCCTGACATTTCTTGGTGTCATTGGTGTGTGGGGGTGGTTAGGTTTGATTTTAATCGTGACAGGTCTGATGAGATTTTGTCCTGCTTATCGACTCATTGGTTATAAAACTACGCCGAAAGACCAATAAGTTCTTAAACAATAGTTAATAGTAACTATTGTTTTACAAAGAGCCTCTCTTTGATTAGCGAATTCACGTCTATATTTCACCATTTTTCCTTTGCTTTAGAGAGTAAGGTGAGATTCTTTCTAATCCCGAGCATTTCAGTCGGGTATTTGTTATACTTGAAGTAATTTGAAAGGTTTACCAAACCACTCAAAGGTATTTTAAGGCGCCGGAAACCAATCTGGCTGTTGACTAAATGAAGAAAGTTGGAGAAATATGAGATTAACAACTAAAGGTAGGTTTGCAGTAACTGCAATGATTGATTTGGCAATGCGGCAACATAACGGCCCAGTGACGTTATCAGAGATCAGTTCTAGACAAGATATTTCTTTATCTTACCTAGAGCAATTGTTCGGAAAGTTGCGTCGTGTCAATATCGTACAAAGTACCCGTGGCCCGGGTGGCGGTTATTCCTTGTCAAGGGAAGATAAATTAATCTCAATCGCTGAGATTATTACAGCGGTCGATGAGCCCATTGATGCAACGCAATGTGGTAATAAAGGAAATTGCCAAAGTAAGCGCGGACATTTAGGTGAGTGCATGACTCATGAATTGTGGTCGAACCTCAACAAAAAAATGGTAGATTATTTACAATCTGTTACGTTGAGTGATGTCGTCAGAGCCCAAAAGGACAAAGATTCTCATGTACCAATGTTCGTCAAAAGTAGTCCAATAAAGAGCGCGGATGAAATTGAGAAGCGTCAGGAAGTAATAGATAAAAAAAGAAAAAAAATAGCGGAAGCTGAAAACAAGCCGTTTATAGCTAACTCTGTTTTTAATTTTGCACAACAAACTTAGTATATTGAATCGAATAGAAAATGAGCCAGCATAACACCCCAGTTTTAAATCCACTTCCGATGTTTAGTGCCAGACACTTTCCAGTGTATATGGACTATTCATCAACTACCCCTATCGACCCGCGAGTCGTAGACAAAATGCTCCCTTACTTAAGAGAGCAGTTTGGTAATCCAGCATCACGTAGTCATGCTTTTGGATGGGAAGCTGAAGAGGCTGTGGAGGATGCGCGCGCGCAAGTTGCTAGTTTAGTTGGCGCTGATCCAAGGGAAATCGTTTGGACAAGTGGCGCAACTGAAAGTATTAACTTAGCAATCAAAGGCGCAGCTCATTTCTATAAAGATAAGGGTAAGCACATTATTACCCCAAAAACAGAACATAAAGCAACGCTAGACACTGTTAGAGAGCTCGAGCGTCAAGGCTTTGAGGCAACCTATTTAGATGTTCTACCAAACGGCTTAATTGATTATGATCAATTAATTGCTGCAATTAGACCTGATACGATTTTAATCTCTGTCATGTACGTCAACAATGAGATTGGCGTTGTGCAAGATATTGAAAAAATTGGTGAAATGTGTCGTGAAAAAGGGATTGTGTTTCACGTAGATTCAGCTCAGGCAACTGGTAAAATTGACATTAACTTAGCTAATTTAAAAGTAGACCTAATGAGCTTTTCAGCTCACAAGACCTACGGTCCAAAAGGTATCGGAGCACTATTTGTGCGTCGTAAACCTAGGATTCGTATTGAAGCCCAAATGCATGGCGGTGGACATGAAAGAGGTATGCGTTCTGGAACTTTAGCTACCCATCAAATTGTTGGTATGGGTGAAGCTTTCCGTTTAGCAAAAGAAGAAATGGTGACGGAAGGTACTAGAATTAGAATGTTGCGTGATCGTTTATGGACTGGATTGTCGACGATTGAAGAAGTGTATTTGAATGGTGATATGGACAGCCGTGTACCCCATAATTTAAATATTAGTTTTAATTATGTTGAGGGTGAGTCGATGTTGATGGCATTAAAAGATGTGGCCATCTCATCAGGATCTGCTTGTACTTCAGCTTCACTAGAGCCATCATTTGTACTAAGAGCTTTAGGTCGTAATGATGAGTTGGCACACAGCTCAATTCGTTTTAGTGTTGGTCGTTTTACCACTATTGAAGAAGTAGACTTTACGATTGAGTTAGTAAAAGAAAAAATTTCTAAGTTAAGAGAATTATCTCCACTTTGGGAGATGTTTAAAGATGGTATCGATTTAGATACGATCCAGTGGGCAGCACATTAAATAAATTGAATAATTAAGGATAAATCATGGCATATAGCGACAAAGTAATTGATCATTATGAGAACCCACGTAATGTTGGATCCTTTGAAAAGGGTGATGAGGCAGTTGGTACGGGTATGGTTGGAGCGCCAGCTTGCGGTGACGTGATGAAATTACAAATTCGCGTTAATGATCAAGGTGTGATTGAAGATGCAAAGTTTAAAACTTACGGTTGTGGTTCTGCCATTGCTTCTTCTTCTTTAGTAACAGAATGGGTAAAAGGTAAAACTTTAGATCAGGCGTTAGAAATTAAAAATGCGCAAATTGCTGAGGAATTAGCATTGCCTCCTGTAAAGATCCACTGTTCTATTTTGGCTGAAGATGCAATTAAAGCTGCTGTTGCGGACTATCGCGAGAAGCACACTGCAGCACAGTAATTGGCTGAGTTTATAAAAGCGTATTGATCATAGAATAAAACAAAGAGGTGAGGAAAAAGTACCATGTCGATTAGTCTGACGGAAAAAGCTGCTAAGCATGTGAATCGTAATCTGAGTAAAAGAGGTCACGGGATTGGTTTGCGACTTGGGGTAAGAACGACTGGCTGTTCAGGACTTGCCTACGAATTAGAGTATGTCGACCAAGCTTTGCCGGATGATCAAATGTTTGAATCTCAAGGAATCAAGGTATTCGTTGATCCTAAAAGCATGCCCTATTTGGACGGAACTGAGTTGGATTTTGCTAGAGAAGGATTGAACGAAGGATTTAAGTTCCAAAACCCTAATGTTAAAGATGAGTGCGGGTGTGGTGAATCTTTCAGAGTCTAATCCACGGAACGCTTTTAAAGATTATTTTGATTTCTTTCAATTGCCACGGCAGTTCAAAATAGATCGTACTAAGCTTGATCAAGCCTATCTAAAAATTCAACAAGAAGTTCATCCTGATCGACATGCCCAAGGAAGTGATGCTCAAAAGCGCCAGTCCTTGCAATTAGCGACCTTTGCCAACACGGCTCATCAGACTTTAAAACAAGCAATTCCACGCGGATTTTATTTATGTGAGTTAGCGGGTTTAGATGCGCAGTTAGAAACAAACACAGCCATGCCCAGAGCTTTTCTGATGCAACAAATGGAGTGGCGTGAAGCCATGGATGAAGCGCGTAATCAGTTAGAACCGCTCAACTTGTTGCAAGATGAAGTGAATCAAGCCTTAAAGGAACTAACAGATCAAGTTGCAGCTCAAATAGATCAGGAGCAAAACTTAGAAAAGGCGCTTGAAAGTTTAAGAGCCTGTTTATTTTTAGAACGATTTTTAGAAGAAATAGATCATCGTATTTCTGCACTTATTTAATTCAAAAACACTATATGGCTTTATTGCAAATTTCAGAACCTGGTCAATCCAAAAATCCCCATGAACGTCGTATCGCCATTGGGATTGATCTGGGCACTACAAACTCTTTGGTAGCGAGTATGAAAAATGCGCTACCAGAGGTCTTACACAGTGACTCAGGTCACAGAATCTTGCCCTCCATCATCAGGTACTTACCCGGTGGTAGGACACAGGCAGGGTATGAGGCTTTAGCCCATGCTGTAGAAGATCCACAAAATACTGTGATTTCTGTAAAACGCTTGATGGGCAGAGGTTTGCAGGATATTAAAAACCTTCAGAATCTCCCTTACGAGTTTATTGATTCTCCTGGGATGCTAAAGATCCAGACTATTGCTGGCCCTAAAAGTCCTGTGGAAGTTTCGGCAGAAATTCTAGCGAGACTTCGACAAATAGCTGAGGATTCGTTTGACGACGAAATTGAAGGTGCGGTAATTACTGTACCTGCATACTTTGATGATGCTCAGCGACAAGCGACCAAGGATGCCGCAGAATTAGCTGGGATTAAAGTCTTACGTCTACTCAATGAACCTACTGCAGCAGCGCTTGCCTATGGTCTTGATAATGCCTCAGAAGGTATTTACGCTATTTATGACCTAGGTGGTGGCACCTTTGATATTTCCATCTTACGTCTTTCTAAAGGCGTTTTTGAGGTGCTATCAACCGGTGGTGATTCTGCCTTGGGTGGTGATGACTTTGATCATTTACTGATGCAGGCAGTGATTGAGCATGCAGGTATTACTGAAGTATCCGCAGAAGATCGTCGTGCAGTTTTGCTTAAATGTAAAAGTGCTAAAGAGACGTTAAGTTCCCATCCAGTTGTTCTGATTGAGCATACCTTTGATTCATCCATTGCTGTGCAATATTCGATTTCTCAAGCAGAGTTTGATACTTTGACTAAGCCATTGATTCTTCGTACTATGCAAGCGGTTAAAAAAGCCCTTAAAGATGCTGCCATTGATCAAGATGAAGTCCAAGGCGTCGTCATGGTTGGGGGCTCAACGCGTAATCCAGCAGTCCAATTAGCCGTTAAAAACTTGTTTCAAAAAGAGCCTTTAAATGATTTAAACCCAGATGAGGTTGTCGCCTTAGGTGCTGCAAGACAGGCTGATTTACTGGTTGGTAATAAAAATAAAAATGATGAGTGGTTATTGCTAGATGTGATTCCACTTTCACTCGGTGTTGAAATGATGGGTGGTTTAGTAGAAAAAATCATTCCACGTAACACGCCTATTCCCGTTGCAAAGGCGCAAGACTTTACTACCTTCAAAGATGGTCAAACCGCCATGGCGATTCACGTGGTGCAGGGTGAACGTGAGTTGGCCCCAGACTGCAGATCGTTAGCACGCTTTGAGTTACGCAATATACCGCCAATGGTGGCAGGCGCTGCTCGGATTCGTGTGACCTACCAAGTGGATGCAGACGGACTGTTGTCGGTGAGTGCTAAAGAGCAAATTTCTGGAGTTGAGGCATCAATTCACGTTAAACCGAGTTATGGTTTAGCTGATGGTGATATTGCGCGGATGCTAACCGAAGGCTTCCAAAGTGCAGCAGAAGATATGAAACTGCGTGCGATCCGTGAAGAGCAAGTCGAAGCGCAGCGCTTACTAGAAGCTGTTGTAAATTCAATCGCCCAAGATGGTGACTTGTTATCCCCTGAGGAAAGATTAGACATCGAAAGTAAAATACGGTCGCTAGAAGAGTTAAAAGAGCATAGTCAAGACTCCGAGGCCATCCACACGGCTATTACAGCTTTGTCAGATGCAACGGAAGAATTCGCGGCGAACAGAATGAATGCTAATATTCGACGTGCTTTAACAGGAAAGAACCTTAGCGAAATTTAACTAACCGCGGCAGTTATATAGCCACAAACCTTTAATTTCTAATCACTCAACATTTAATACCCAATCTCCTATGACACAAATAGTCGTTTTACCTCACGAAGAGTATTGTCCAGATGGCGCAGTTATTGAGGCTGTACCTGGCACCTCCATTTGCGAAGCATTACTTGAAAGTGATATTCCAATTGAGCATGCCTGCGAGATGTCTGCAGCTTGTACTACCTGTCATGTGATTGTGCGTGAAGGATTTAAATCTTTAAATCCAAGCGATGAAGTAGAAGATGATTTATTAGATCGTGCCTGGGGCTTAACACATTTGTCTCGCCTGTCTTGCCAAGCATTTGTTGGTCAAGATGAAATAGTAATAGAAATTCCAAAGTACTCGATCAATCACGCTAAAGAAAATCACTGATTAGCTGAATACCAAAATGGCCAGCCATAACAAGGCTGGCATTCTAATAAAATCTTAATACTGAGTTTAGATTTCTTCGCGTCTTAAGTGAGGGAATAAAATGACGTCTCTGATATTGGGGGAGTCAGTAATCAACATCATCAAACGATCAATCCCGATACCACAACCACCGGTGGGAGGAAGACCATATTCTAAAGCGCGGATGAAGTCATGATCATAAAACATCGCTTCTTCATCCCCGGCTTCTTTTTGAGCAACTTGTTTTTGAAAGCGAGCAGCTTGATCTTCAGCATCATTAAGCTCAGAAAAGCCGTTTGCAATTTCGCGCCCAGTAATAAATAATTCGAAGCGCTCAGTAATGCCTGGTCGATTATCGGATTCACGTGCGAGTGGACTGACTTCGATTGGGTAATCGATAATGTAGGTAGGGTGCCACAAATGCTCTTCAGCACATGCCTCAAATAAAGCTAATTGCAGGGCTCCTAAGCCCGCATTTTTGAGGGTCGGACCATCAATATGTTCACCAGCCGCTTTGAGTTCTTGTCTAATAAATTCTCTATCAGCTAGTTGGGCATCAGAATAGTTTTTGCCTGACTGAGGACCGTACTTTTGAATTGCTTCGCAAATGGTGAGTCGATCAAACGGCTCTGATAAATTTAGTTCACGACCCTGATAGGTGAGAGCAGCTGTACCATGCGCTTTAATTGCTACATCCCGAATCAACTCTTCAGTAAAAGTCATTAACCATTGATAGTTGGTGTAAGCTGCGTAAAATTCCATCATTGTAAATTCAGGATTATGGCGCGGACTGACGCCTTCATTTCTGAAGTTACGATTAATTTCAAATACGCGATCAAAGCCACCCACTACGAGGCGTTTTAAATAAAGCTCAGGCGCAATTCTTAAAAACATCTCCATATCTAGTGCGTTGTGATGCGTGATGAAAGGCTTAGCAGTTGCGCCACCAGGAATGACATGCAACATTGGCGTTTCAACTTCCATGAAGCCAGCATCCTGCATATGATGACGAATGGCGGTCATGGCTTTACTACGGGTAATAAAGGTTTGACGGGTTTCAGCAGAAACAATTAAATCGACATATCTTTGACGATATTTCGTTTCATGATCTTGTAGGCCATGGAATTTATCAGGTAAAGGACGAATCGATTTGCTGAGCATCCGTAAGGTTTTTACTTGAACTGATAATTCACCACGGTTTGTTTTAAATAGGGTACCTTCACCGGCAATAATATCGCCCATATCCCAATGTTTAAAGTCACTGTGAGACTCTACACCGGTCGCATCATCGTTAATATAAAACTGAATTTGGCCGGTAGTATCTTGAATAGTTGCGAAACTAGCCTTACCCATGATGCGCTTGAGCATCATCCTGCCAGCCATTTTGACCTGAATATTTTTTTGCCCTAACTCTTCTTTAGAGAGCGAGTTGTAATGTGCATGGAGGTCATTTGCAAAGTGTTCTGGTACAAAATCATTTGGGAATGCAACACCCTTAGCACGTAATTGAGCTACTTTTTCACGACGCTCAGCCATGATATGGTTTTCATCAAGATGTTCTGTTGCAGTGATTGGATTGTTATTTTCTTCTGTCATTTGTTACTCGTTTAAATGTTCATTTTGAGGCTGGCCTCAATAAAAGGATCTAAATCGCCGTCTAATACTTTTTGGGTGTTTGAAGCTTCTACGCCAGTTCGTAAATCTTTAATTCTGCTTTGATCTAGGACATAAGAACGAATTTGATGGCCCCAACCTACATCGGTTTTAGTGGCCTCTAATTTGTCAGCCTCTGCTTGACGTTTACGTAACTCATGTTCGTATAACCTGGATTTGAGCATGGTCATCGCTTCTGCACGGTTACGATGTTGGCTTCGGTCATTTTGACACTGCACCACAATACCAGTTGGCATATGGGTTAAACGAACGGCAGAGTCCGTTTTGTTAATGTGCTGTCCACCAGCGCCAGAGGCACGATAAGTGTCTGTTCGGATGTCAGCTGGATTGATTTCGATTTCAATCGAATCATCAATTTCAGGATATACATAGATACTAGCAAAAGAAGTATGTCTGCCACCAGAAGAGTCAAATGGTGATTTACGAACCAAGCGGTGTACGCCCGTCTCTGTTCTTAAAAATCCAAAGGCATATTCGCCGTCGATCTTTAAGGTAGCACTTTTAATACCTGCTACGTCTCCGTCCGACTCTTCAAGAACTTCAACTTTGAAACCCTTGCGCTCACAGTATCTTAAATATTGTCTTTGCAAGATACTTGCCCAATCACAAGCTTCCGTTCCACCAGCGCCAGCTTGAATATCTAAAAAGCAATTACAGGAGTCCATCGGATTGGAGAACATCCTTCTAAACTCTAAATCAGCAACAATGACCTCAATCTGCTTTTCGTCTGATTCAATCGCTTCAATGGTTTCTTCGTCACCTTCCGCAGCAGCTAGATCAAAAAGATCAATCGCACCACTCAGATCAGTTTGTAACTTTTCAATATTGGTGACTACACCATCGAGAATTTTCTTCTCTTTACCTAATGCCTGAGCGTGTTTGGGGTCGTCCCAAACCTTGGAGTCTTCCAACTCCATATTCACTTCAATTAGGCGTTGTTTTTTGGTATCGTAGTCAAAGGTACCCCCGTAAATCTGCTACGCGGGTGCGTAATGAGGATAAATTCGTTTGTAGTGTGTTTATGCGTTCGGCTTCCATCCCAACATTATAAAGCCTTGCCTAAAATTAGTTAAATTTCTGTTGCCTGCGCTTCGATTAATAATTGAACACGTGGATAAGATAAGTAATTATCGACTTGTAAACGGTATGCCAAACTCGTTTCAGGGGCAATAAATTCATTATGATGAAACCAAATACCCGCAAAAATAGAACCTGTTTTATTTGTCAAAGTACTCTCTTCAAGGGCTTGTAACTCCAACTTTAGGTGTTTATTTTTTAAGATGGATTGTTTGAGAATCTTAAATTTGCCTGTAAAGATTGGTTCCGGAAATCCTTGACCCCAAACTTGCTTCGAGATGGCCTCTGCTAGTGCAGGCGCAATCATCGTAGCTGGTAACTCGCCATCATGTAATAGTTTCCTATTAAGCGTATCTTCGTCGAGTATTTCTCTCGCAACCGTTTCAAAAGCGATAGAAAAGGGTTCAAGCATCGCATGACTAATCGATAAACCTGCAGCAGCAGCGTGCCCCCCAAACTTTAAGATCATGTCAGGGAATTTTTTTGAAATGACATCGAGAGCGTCACGCAAATGAAAGCCATTGATAGATCTGCCAGACCCTTTTAAAATAGCGGTTCCGTCAGGCATGGTTTCTTCGGCGGGTGCAAAAATAATCACAGGCCGATGATATTTTTCTTTCAGTCTAGAAGCCAATATCCCAATTACTCCTTGATGCCATGAGGCATCAAACAGTGTTAGACCATGCTGATTCTCTACTTGGATATCAGCCATTGAATCAAGTGCAGTTTCTTTCATCTCTGCTTCAATGTGGCGTCGATCGCGGTTCATCCGGTCTAATTCAGCAGCAAGTGTAAGGGCCTCAGTATTTGTGCTGGCTATCAAGCAACGAATGCCAAGTGTCATATCTGCTAGGCGACCTGCAGCATTTAATCTTGGTCCTAAACCAAACCCTAAGTCAAAAGTATTAGCATTTTCTGGTTTACGGTCAGCAATCGAAAATAGGGCTGCGATGCCAGGATGCATTCTTTGCGCTCGCATTCTTTTTAAACCCGCCGTGACCAAGATTCGGTTATTGCGATCAAGGCTTGCAACGTCAGCGACCGTACCAAGCGCCACAAAATCTAATAAATCCTCAATTTTTGGTTGAGAATCAGAGGTAAAGATACCAGCTTCTCGCATTAATTTACGAAGTGTTAACAAGACATAAAACATGACTCCTACACCGGCAAGTGCTTTACTCGGAAATTGGCAACCCCGCTGATTGGGATTCACAATATAGGGCGTATCAGGCGTTTCATCAGCAGGTAAATGATGGTCAGTCACTAATACTTCCATACCCATTGCCTTAGCGTGGGCTACCCCAGCAATACTGGCAATACCGTTATCGACAGTAATTAAGATATCGGGTTTAGGATTGCGTTTAGCCGCCATTTCAACGACTTCTGGTGTTAATCCATAGCCCATGGTGAAGCGATTGGGGACTAAAAAATCAACCGAAATATTGAAAGGTTGCCCGAGTTGACGAAGGCCAAGTAGACCCACGGCACAAGCTGTAGCCCCATCACAGTCATAATCAGCCACAATCAATAAATTTTTATGCGCTTGAATCGATTGCAAGAGATATTGAGCTGCCTCCGAACAGCCTTTTAATTCGCTTGGTGGAATTAAGTACTTCGTTTCAAGTACCAACTCTTCAGCGCTACTTACCCCACGAGATGTCCAAAGCCTTGCCATAATAGGGTCGATGCCAGCTTCAATCAATTGATTAATTAATGTTGGATTCGTTTTTCGCTGTAATAATTGCATCTTTTTTAAGGTCCCTTGTAGAT
>CANFME010000085.1 GCA_947448305.1 Burkholderiaceae bacterium | reverse complement strand
GTTAGTAAAAAGCCCTCAGATGTTTCTGAAATGGTAAAAGATAAGAATCTACAAAAAGAGCTGTGGGAATTTAGTATGAAGGCTGTGCAAGCTTATTTGTAATTTATAAAGTTGAAAAGGTCAAATATTTAGCTTTTAAGCTTTAACCTTGGTTTGACGATCTATTTTGAGTTTTTCTAAAATAGATTCTTTGAATGATTTAATCCTAAATAATGGCGTTTTTGATTGATTACCACCCAGATACTAAATAATTTACCCCATTAATTACAAGGGTTTGATTTGCTATGATTTAGGTTTAAGCGCATAATAATCTATACGTAAAAAGGAGTCTTTCATGTTACTTACAGCTATATTAAGCCCTGCTGAAGAAGGGGGTTACGTTGCTTTAAATCCTGAAACAGGTACAACTACTCAAGGTGAAACCATTGATGAGGCAATTGCTAATTTAAAAGAAGCTACTACCCTTTATTTAGAAGAATTTCCCATGACTTTTAATGTACATCCATTGGTCACAACTTTTGACGTAGCTCATGCCTAAATTCCCTGGGCTTTCTGGCAAAGATATTGTTCGCGCATTAGAAAAATTAGGCTTTCAAGAAGCAAGGTAATCTGGAAGTCATATTATGATGAAACATGGGAAAAAGGGATGCGTGGTTCCAAACCACAAAGAGGTTAAAGTTTGAACCGTCAATGGTGTGTTACGCTAAGCAGAAATTTCAACAGATGATTTTCAAAAAGCTCTTTTAGACTAATGATGTTTTAAATATAGCTTCTTTCTCTTGCTCAGCGAGTTTTAATAGCGCAACTTAATTAATAGTTGAATAGTCTAGCTAAAATGAATCTGTTTAACATTGATGTTATAAGGAATAGTATGGAACTCTTCAAAGCACTTGGTTTTCAATGGAACAGGTCATTAGTGCCTTCCGTGCTACCTATTCACTCACTCGATAGAGTAGCCTTCCGTTTTCATCGTATGTTGCCGGAGTTTGTTTGGGATGCTAGCGTTCTTGAAGGTAATCCATTTACCTTTCCAGAAGTCAAAACTTTACTAGATGGTGTGACCATTGGCGGACGTAAACTCTCAGATCAAGAGCAAGTTCTTAATCTTGCTACTAGCTCTAAGCACCTTTTGGCTCTGGTCAAGTCAAATCAGTTCATACTCAATAAAGCCACCTTCACAGAATTACACGGCCTTGTAGCTCGCAATGAAGCACTTGAATGGGGTCATTTCCGAGGTGAAGGTAATGAGACTGGTTACACTCCTGACGTAGGCCTTGGTGAATACGCTCGATACACGCCATTAGAAACATTGGCGGGAGCACCTGAGTTAAACCGTATCTTTACAAATGGACTAAATATCCTACAAAGTGAAGTACAACGACCCTTCGAAAAAGGAGCTGCCTTTTTTCTATTTGGCGCGTTACAACAATTTTTCTTTGATGGTAATAAGCGTACATCACGATTTATGATGAATGGCATACTAATGTCTGCTGGCATTGATGCAATTAGCGTCCCAGCAGCTAAGGCACAGCAATTCAATGAAAACATGGTTCGATTTTATCTAGAAAAAGATGCTACAGAGATGATAGCGTTTCTGATAGGTTGCCACCCAGATGCTGAAAAAATTTACGAAATAAATTCAAATCTTTCAAGGAACTAAATTTTGTATTCGAGTTGTATTTAATTCGAACAAATACTTTACGTTTTTAAATTCATTGTCAAGGGTAGTAAATGCCAATATTAACTATTTCACTCAGAAAAAAAATGACTCTTACATAAGAAACTCTTCATTTCCTGGGGATTAAGCCTTGCTAAAAAATTGAATACACTTTGGATAAAACATTCTAATTAACCTGGAAATTCATCATGAAGAAATTACCAAAAATTGGAATATGCACTTCTCAAATAGAAATTACAAAGGTTTCATCACAAGGTTTTTGGCTTTTATTGCCAAATGAAGAATTGTTTCTTTCTTTTGAGAATTTCCCTTGGTTTAAAGATGTAACTATTAAAGAACTCTGTGAAGTAGAATGGCCATCTGAAAATCATATCTATTGGCCAAACTTAGATATTGACTTGTCTATAGATTCAATCAAAGACCCTGCAGCTTTTCCTCTAAAGTACAAAAGTTAAATATCCTACCCCTGTGCTCTCGGTAATTCCTTCACATGAAACGGCATTAAGGTATCAATCTCCTCAACAGATTGTGTTTTCACATCCCACTTAAAGAAACTCAGCACCATCTTGTCTTTTGTAAAGTCCACTAAAGTAAAACCATGCTGTTCAATCGGTTTAATCTCTTCAGAAAAATCGAGCACTTGAGATGGTAGCGCTGGTGTTTTACGCCAACCTTGCGATGGCCAGCCGCCTGGATAAGTACCACCAGTGCCGGAGAGGGCCACATTAATGGGATTCTTACTCAGGTCATGATTATTAGTGCGTTGCATTGATCCAAGAGCAATAGAATGCATATCACCACTAATCACTAGAGGAGTTCTTGCTTGATTACCAGAGAGTGCATTCATCAAACGATTATGTTGCTTTAACAAACCAGATTGCCATTAAGACTTAGGCTTAACAATACTAAGTTTCTTATCCTTACCGATTACATCGGGATACCACTCACCGTTATTAAAACAATTGACCTTTTATTCCTAAAATGGAATGATACAGTCAATATCACCGTCCAACAGTAAAGCACGGCTAGCATAGGGAAATTGCGTCCCTACTACACAGTATGAACTACCTAAGGGCTTTATATACCTAAGGGGTTTGGGATTCGTTTTAGAATGACCCGACCGCGTATGCTCTTTGTGAGCGCTTGAAATACTTTTCCGAATCACTGACCAGTAGTTCCATACATGCTTCTCGCGATTCCTTGCAGGTAGCGTGAAGGTGACATGTGAACCATTTCGCGTTGGCACTAATCCATTGCGACTGGTCAACTTTTCAGAAAAGCCTAAACTTCGTCTAGCGATAGCAATCGCTGCCGCCTGATGAGTTGACACACCATATTGCTGTGCATAATTCACTTCACCGATGGTGCTCGTGAAGGCGGGATTCACTTCTATGACTTCTATCCCAGCCCGAAACGCTGCAGCTTTAATGGTTTGGATGATCTTGTTATAGGCAAAGCTCGTTAACATCCTTGCATACGTTGGGTTGTACTTACTGAACTCTACTTTTTTCTTCTGAAAATCTAACTGTTCAATTCCAATCGGTTTACAAGTAAATTTGGCTATCTCGATGATTTTCTTTACTTGGTCACCAATTAATGCTGTTACTTGATGACTTGTTTTTCCTCGTAAATTTAAATCAAACTTTTGACTTCCAACCCAATTACCACGATGGTCAATTTCGGAGAGAGCCAAATGGTCTGCATTGATATCAACACCGAGAGCTCCTGTGTTTCGGTGTGTAATCACTTTAGGCGCCTTGACATTGGTCGAAACAAAAAGGCGATAGCCTTTGTCATCCCGCTCAAAACGATAGGATAGTGCACTACCGTCATAAATGACCGCAGTACCTTTATCATTGAGTCGTCGGTGAGAAGAGCGTAAGGCGTTTTGGAGATTTTCTTTACCATATTGAAAATCAAGTGAATCAATCTGTAAATACTTACCAAGGTTTAAAGCTTCAGGTAAACGTAATCGCAAGGCAAAGGCACCGTTTTTTTCAACCATCTGGCATAGCATATTGCCCGCTCTCTCATCCTTGGAACCGATGACGATGAATTGGTCAGATCGCGCATTTCGCCATTCTTTCAGCCATGCGACGTGGTCTTGATAGCCGTTAGCTTCGAGATGGTATTGGGCACGAAAGAGCTTACGCGTACCAAAGCAAATGGGATAATTTTTATCTTGCCTTTGCGCCTGGAATCTAGCAAGGCGACTCTGCAAGATTCCTAAGCGACGGCGCTTTTGATGAAGTCCAAATAATTGTTTTGAATTCAGGGACTGCTTCTTGAGATAACGCTGAATTTGCAGTTCTTTTTGATGGATAGCAGCTGTCGTATCACGAATATATTTAGGTAACAACTCTTTAATAGAGTTCATCTTGCCATCTAGCATCTTGGAAATACTACCAAACATTCTGGCAGAAATCTGATATTGTGCAATGAATTGACGTTTGAGTTCATTGCGAGAGTAGTTGCCACTTTTCATGGCGGCACATAGCTTACGCTCTAACTTACTATGCAGAGCGCAATACTCATCTAGGATCCTGACTTGCTCGCTTGTTAAATGATGTAAACGAGTTTGATAGGTAAAAAGAGCCGAATCAATCAATACTTTTATCCGCCTTAATTTCTAATTTATCTTGAATAACTAACGCAGGTATAAAGCCTCGTCTGTTCAATTGGCTCGTCATCTTTAAAGGAGAGAATAATGGCCCTATGGATCTATTCTGCGAGCACATAAACTGATCATTCTTGTATATTTGCCATTCATTACAATTCAAAACACCTTTAATTATTGCCAAAGAATTTAATTTCACAAGATTTTTTTTCATCAAAATTCTTAAAAATAAATGGCTTATTGTGTTTTCTTACAGCAAATGTAATGACATTTTGAGCAGGGCGAACAGCCAAATCATGAGGCTTGCAAACGTTATTTAAAGATTTAAAAGCTAAATGTGAACAAACTACTTCAAGTCTTTCTCTAGTTATTTTATTTGAAGTGTTAAGCCATCTTTCAAGAGAAAAACTCTCATCAAATTGATTTTTTATATTCTCTTCTGTTTGTTGAATATGTTCACGCACTAACTCTGGTTGACTTTTCTTTTTTACGGGTCGTTTTATATTCTCATCTCTTGGAACTCGTACATTATTTTTTTTCTTAAAAACTCCAAGAGCCTCAATTAGAGTTGGGAAATAAAGCTGCATCGGTGCAGCAGTCTTATAGTGAGGGTTGTCAACCAAAAAGAACCAAGGACAACTATTAAGGCCATTGTGACCATATTCAGAAACAACAGATGATTTAGAAATTAAACTCTCTCCTCGAATAATACAATTCAATGCAAGCTTGCGTAAATCAGCAGGTATGTGCCAAGTCAATACTTCACGAAAATAGACGATTGACTTTAGCTTTATTTTCTTTTCTTTTTGGGCGCAAAGGCACTGTTCTGCCAATTCCTCAAATTCGTAAAACTGACTATGGTCATGATGATTACGTTTGCAATAGGTATCAAGTAAGGGTGTTTTTGTTAGGATGTTTGACTTAAATAATTTTTTCATTGGTCCAGCCTATTCATGGAGTACGTTTTTTAGCGATAGTATGAAGACGAATATTTTTGGGGAAATATCTTTTAACATACTGTTATCTTAAACAGTACTTTTCCACAAAGTCAACATGGATACTTGCCTGGAAGGCTTTATTTCGAAGCTAAATCTTCTGCCTCATGGAACCCAAAAAAGATCGTTCAAATTTCAATAAGGGATCTACTAATCTCTCGAAAATTTGTATTACTCTGAGTAAATTTACTCACTCATATGACAAAAGTACTCGCAGGACTCTAGCCATAATTTGTGAGTTCAATTTAGACTCAAATAATAGCTAATTTTCTACAACCCAAATCTGTGAATCTAGGGCGAGCAGACACACTATCAAAATACCAAGTAATGCCAAAAGATAAGGCCAGATTGTTAAGCGTAACAGGAGGGATAGGATGTTGCCAATGAGTCCACATTACCATTAGTGTCGTCACTTGTTACACTATTCCTTGACGTTTAAAGATAAGAATTGGTTAATGGATAAAAGCCTCCGAGGCCTCAGGCGTTCCCTCAGGATTCTTGGTTTGCTTAGATACCAAATACTCCTTTGACTCTAAGGCCACTAATAAATACGTATCCATTGCTATTCTAAAGGCCTCATAACCTTCTTCCTTCCCAAAAAGGTAGGTTAGGCTGTAGATGAGATTATCTGCATCCTCACCATCCAAAGTGATCGTATTAACCTCGTTGTGATCAACGATTCGAAATCCTCTCGTAAAGTCTGGTTTATCGCGATCCACCCAACTCAGGTCAAGACGATCGATATCAAATCGTAAGCTACGAAATAAATTATTAATAGAAAAACGAGCACCGTTCAAAAATGTATAGTCACGCATGATTTCTCCTCTATTCATTGGATAGCTTTAGTTTAAAAAAGTGAAGGCTCATAAGTTGAGCCAGGAGGAGCTTTGAGTCCTAATAGGCAAGGAGTGTTAGTCCCATAGTTTTTTCTTAACAGCTTTCCAATGGCATTTACAAAGTTAACGCACCGACATACATAGAGTTTGATGTAAACCTTTATTTTAAAAGTCAAAAGCCACTATCTGCTTAACTGATTCCAATAACTTTAGTCATTTCACACGCGGTCTCTTCAAAGCTTTATCAGGTTGACTTAACGTCCCTACCCTTAGCTCATTAACAGCGACTGCAACCGCTCGAGCAACATTACGTACCTCTTCTTGTATATCGAGATCTTGATCAAGTACAGTGTGACTTTCAGCATAAGATTGGTAATACCCAATCATGCGGTCTAAGCGTGCAGCTGCTCCTGCGTCCACCAATCCCATCCAATCCAGCCAATCGGATAGAGACCTACGGACCCCTTCAATGCCAGCTACGTCACCGTGAACTACCAAGCCGTAGACTCGACCAGCTAGGTGCTTGGGGTAGCTCCATCCTTTTAATTCGAGAGCCTTTGCTTTTACAGCACTTTTTCCACTAGTGGTTGTCGGGTCGGGATTACCACCATCAGCACAAACTAAGCGATCAATCATCAGTTTGAGAACACTTGGCGTCTGGTACCAATAGACGGGGGTGAGAATAATGATTGCATGGGCCGATACCCACTTCTCATATATTTCCGCCATCCAGTCATTAGTTTGTCGCTGACCATGATTCGGATAACAGCTACAAGGCCAGTGACACAGGGGCATCGCTGTCGATGCACAGGCTTTACAGGGATAAATATGTTTATCGTATGTCGAAGTCAATAGGCTTAGATCTAGCAAGTCTACTTCAATGTTTTCTGCTTCTAGTGTTTTCTTTGCAATGTTTGTGAGTCGCCAAGTTTTAGATATTTCGCCAGGACAACTACCATCATTCCTTGCTGAGCCACAGATTAGTAAGACCCTTGACGGAGTCTTAGGATCCTTTTGGAGAATCTCCAACTGTGCAAGACGAAGACTACTCGCTTTCCATTCCACCGATAGATCATAATCAGGGTCAGCAAAATTTGTACCAGCTTTTTCAGTAAAAGGCGCTTTATGGCCATTATGATAGTTAAGCCAAGCGACTTGCTCAACTTGGGTTAAAGCTTCTTTAACTTGGTTAAATGAGGGATCAGAAAATGATTTCCGAAACTGAATATGAAATTCATCTTGAGTAAGAGGTGGCGGGGCTTGTCCAGTGCGAGGCTTGACCATGAAATCTCCTTCATTCATTTAACTACTAAATTGATAACCATTCACAATTTATTTCCATCGGCATCAACGACTACTGTATTTTCTTTGGTCTGTTTTAAACTACCCGCCTCTACCCGCTCGTCTAATGTCGCTAAAACTTGTTCTGGGTTCATGACATGCTTAAACTCTGTAGCCTCTAAATCAGATCGATGACGAACATTCGGTAAATCTGATCTTAACTCTTCCAATAGAACAATCAACCTAGTTGTCTTCTGCTCAGTAAGTAGGTTGACCTTGAGGTCAAGATGAGCTCTTTGTTCCTCGAGCCTGGATAACCGATCCTGCTTTGACAGAACAATAGTAGTTGCTAATAAAGCACCAAGACCAATCAATCCTTGTAAATAATGAAAAGGTGCTGGATCAAAAGCATTGAATAAATAATAGGGCAAGAGAAGATTCCCTCCAATCCAAGCCAACACAAATAATAAAAGATAGATTAAAAAAGAAGGCTTACTGATATAGCAACTAATACGCTCTAAAGTGCGTTGTAAACCACTTAACTTCTCATCTTCACGCGCATAAAAATCAAGGACTGCTTCCATGCTCTCATTCACCTGATCTCCCTCAGAGGTGCCGACAACCCTTTCTGGCGTGATCAAAGTCGAGTAAGTGGAAGTTTTATTTTTCAATGAAAGCTTTTATAGAGCTTCTACTTTGTAACTACTTTTCTTGGTCAGTAACATATTGAGTAAATCGATCGTGGATACCCAATCAGCATCTCTATGCCATTCTTCTTCCAGAAAAACGCGTTGTTCGATGGTCCAGAAGCTGGCGTTCGCGAGTAAGGTTCCTGGCAGCAGCGGTGTCTTGTCAATCAGGAATCGTTCAATGGCAAGGGTATCTGATGGCAAACCTAGTTGTGCAAATAATTCTTTGACGGAATGAAGTGGTGTTTCCATACTTCCTTTCACGTTACTAAAATGAGTAACCTCACTTCTGTTATACACCTAATAGTGACAGTAAGATAGGAAGTTTTTTATTTAAATATAACTGGTCATCAATCCTCTTGAATTCCACCTTCAGCTAGTTAACACATTTATTACTAATCATATTTTTAGGTTGAACCCAAACATCAAATTGCTCTGGAGTTACATAAGTGCTTTCTATTGCCGCCTGTCTTAAGGTAATGTTTTTCTCAAATGTTAGCTTAGCAATCATGGCAGATTTATCGTATCCAATATGGGGAGTTAAGGCGGTAACAAGCATGATGGATCTCGACATGAGATCGTCAATCTTTTCTAAGACAGGGGTGATACCGCGGGCACAATGCTCTTCAAAAGAGCGCATGCCATCACTAAGAATGCGAACGCTTTGTAAGAAATTATGCAAAATTAGAGGCTTAAAAACATTCAATTCAAAATTGCCAGAAGCAGCGCCCATAGCAAGCGTGGCATCATTGCCGATGACTTGTAAGCAGATCATCGCGAGTGCCTCGCACTGCGTTGGATTGACCTTACCAGGCATGATTGAGCTACCGGGTTCATTTTCTGGAATGGAAATTTCACCTAAGCCTGACCTAGGTCCCGAAGACATCCATCGAATATCTGTTGAGATCTTCATTAAGGCGACCGCTAAAGTCTTCAGTGCTCCATGGATAAATACCATCGGCTCATGACCAGCAAGTGCAACAAATTTATTGGGCGCAGAGATGAAAGGAATTCCAGTAAAACCTTGAAGCGCATCAGATACCCTGGCACCAAACTGTGGATGGGTATTTAGGCCCGTGCCAACTGCTGTGGCACCTATTGCTAGTTCGAAAAGTAATGGCATTGAAAGTTGAAGCGCTTGTTGTGCTAGTTTCAACTGCGCAACATAACCAGAAAACTCTTGACCTAGCGTTAATGGAACAGCGTCTTGCAAGTGGGTTCTGCCGACTTTAATGATATGAGAAAACGCATCTGACTTTTTCTCTAAGGTGACAATCAATTCGTCTAAGGCTGGAAGTAATACCTTAGTTATTTGGTAAGCAGCCGCCACATGCATTCCGGTTGGAATAACGTCATTAGAGGACTGTCCAAGATTTACATCGTCATTTGGATGAAGATAATGATCCTCACCAAGGATGCCTCCCATCAGCAAGATTGCCCTATTAGCTAGGACCTCATTCATATTCATGTTTGTCTGCGTTGCTGAACCGGTCTGCCAGATGGATAAGGGGAACTCTTGATAGAGCACTCCACTTAGTACCTCTTCAGTCGCTTCTAATAGTGGAGTGGCTTTTTTCTCAGGCAGTTTACCTAACTGAACATTAGCCAAGATACAGGCTTTTTTTACAAGTGCTAATGCCCAAATAAATTCTGAAGGCATCTTTTCGGTCGAGATATTAAATTGAATTAATGATCGTTGCGTCTGAGGACCCCACAAGTGATCAGAGGGAACATCAATGATCCCAAAACTATCCTGCTCCGATCTGAACTTATGCATTCATTTACTTTATACCTAAGATCGCCATTGTCCTAACGTTTAACGAATGATTTAATGGAATTATTGAATTCTATAGATTGAGATGCATTTGGTTGGCCATCAATCATGTACCTACTTCTATTCGAGTTCAGGAAGTTAGTTGGTCGCAAGTTAACGAAAAATATTTGCCATAAAAAAAACCCTCCGGGGTGAGCGTTGTTAAGAGGCTTGGAAGGTGTTGTTATTACTATATTTACATAAAAACGATGTTATGTCTTTGGGTGGATGCACAATTACAACATTATTTAATGAGGAATAAGACCTTCAAAAAAATAATCCCCCACTTTTAATATTTTTAGTACTAATGATTAGTTGTTCAAAATGGATATGGCACTTAAAATATTGAATTGAACGATGGTGTTACAGTCTCTTTAACAAGTAAGTCTGACATCAAGCCTGATGTTTCATAATAATGATAAAAAAGTGATTTACCAACCATGAAGAAATTCTTCTACGTCTTACCCATTTGTCTTTTCATTTTTAGTGGATGCAATAAAAACTCTGAAACAAAAATTGTCTTTACGTGTAAGGGTCTCTTAAGTTTTGCACATACCCCAAATAATGGAACTACATTAGAAACACCACCAAAAGAAATTAATCCAACTCTTACAGTGTCGTACATACCGGTCTCAACTACCAATGAACCTAATAAAAAAAGTGATGTCTGGTTAATTGAGTCAGATCATCCAGATTTTACGTTTGTGACGAACAATCATCGTAGTGAGAACGGTGTTGAGCATATGTCAGTGGTTGTTGATGAAAAACATATCAGGGTGAATGGTAGTTACTTAACTCAAGGTCATGATAAAACGGTCAAACTTCTGATTAATCGGTCTTCTGGAGAAATCGTCAAAGAAGAAGTCAATTTTGTGTCTGAATTTGTTAATCCTCAAACTTCCAAATATAAAGGGGTTTGTGAAAAAGGTCCTAATTAAATCTTCATCTCAAGCTAGTTAATTTGAATCCTTGCTTTAGCTTCGATTAATAATT